>NZ_JMFG01000034.1 GCF_000687145.1 Thermoanaerobaculum aquaticum | reverse complement strand
AGCGACCTGCAAGGGGGGCTGACCTTGCCGTACAATGGCTCTAACGGAGACGCGCTTTCCTTCGTAATCAGCAACACGGGTAGTGGTACGGCCCTTCGCGGCGAAAGTGCCTTCGGAACCGGTGTGGCCGGATATACGATGGCTACCTCTTCAGGCTACGTAGCTGTTTACGGCGAAGCGTCCCACACCGGCGGCACCGACACCATCGGAGTTCTCGGCCGCAGCTTTGGCTCCTCGGGAATCGGGGTCTTGGGCCAGGCTGACCGCGGCATCGGCGTCAGGGGACTCGGCGAACTGGGGGTTGCCGGCGTAAGCAACAGTGCCACAGGCGTCGGGGTCTACGGCACCGCCGATAGCACCGGCGTCTGGGGCTACGCTATGGCGAGCAGTGGGGCTGGTGTCCACGGCCAAGGGAGTTCGGCCGTTGGCGTCTTTGGCGACAGTCAGGGCAACGACGGGGTTCGGGGGGTTTCGCTCATGAGTAACATGGCAGGCGTTAGAGGCGTGAGTGCCAACTCCGACGGCTACGGGGTTTACGGTCAAAACAGCGGCACAGGGGCTCAGGGCTTTATTGGTGGCAAGGATGGCGTTAGCGGTTGGGTCGCCAGTGCCAGCTTGGCTGGTGTTTCCGGAGTGAATAACTCTGTCAACGGGATGGGCATCTACGGGGCAAGCACCGCCGGCTACGCCGGCTACTTCGCCGGAAAGGTTTACGTCTCAGGTTTTCTGGAGAAAGGGGGCGGTGGCTTCAAAATTGATCACCCTCTGGACCCCGAGAATAAGTACCTAAACCACTTCTTCGTAGAGTCTCCGGAGATGAAAAACGTTTACGACGGCGTGGTGGTCACCGATGAAGAAGGTCGAGCTATCATTGAGCTTCCCGAGTGGTTTGAGGCTTTGAACAAGGACTTCCGCTACCAACTGACTGTGATTGGCCGCTTTGCCCAAGCCATTGTGGAAGAGAAGATTAGGAACAACCGCTTCGTGATTCGCACGAACATGCCAAATGTCGAGGTCTCCTGGCAAGTTACCGGAATTCGCAAGGATCCGTGGGCTGAAGCCCATCGCATCCCCGTGGAGCAGGAAAAATCACCGCAGGAGCAGGGCACCTACCTGCATCCCAAAGAATGGGGTCAGCCGGAGGAAAAAGAGCTGCATTACGAAAGGATGAAGAGCCTCCGTGAGCGCTACGAGCAGCTGGCAGCTCAGAAACAAGCCCCAAACCAGGTACCGGCGCGTCCCTAAGGGGGTTGGCACCCCCACACCCCACCGGCCCCTCCGGGGGCCGGTTTTTTTTCGAGGGGTGTGGGTCATGCCCGCGGGATACCCATTGTCCCTTGCCCTTCTCGCCCTCACCTTTTGGACCCAGGTGAGGTGGGGCTTTCGGCTTCCAAAGGCGTTTTAGCCGCCATCGGAGGCCTGCGGGCGGTGTTTTCTCGTGGGTCTTGGGCGTATTTCCTCGGGGTGACTGCGAATATGGTCGAGAAGAAATCGGCGCTTTTCCTTTTGCCGGCGCGCACCATTGGAGACTTCCGGCCAGGGGAATGGCAGCGCCGCCGGGTTCTTAGCGGCGACCCGCTCGTAAATGGACTTCCAGAGCTTTTTGACCGTCACCAGCGAAAGCCCAAGTGCCTGGGCAATGGCTTCATCGGTGCTGCCTAGGAGAGCAATGCGGAGCACCTCCTGCTCGCGGGGGGTAAACGCGTACCGTGGTGGGGGGGAGGAAAACACCGCAAAAGAAACGGTGGCTTCTTGCTGCAACGCCTCGTCTCGCCTTACTCCTCCCAGGTAAGGCCAGCGTTCCTCTGGGGGTGCCAAATCCGGGTGGGCCTGGAAAAACCAAGCGTAGTCGGACCAGAGCACACCACCCATGGCAAATAGCATCGAAAGCTCTTCCTTGCCATAAAACTCATGGAAGAGCAAGCGTAGCTTGTACCCCCGGTGCAACACCACGAAAGCGTCAGACAAAAAATGCCGCATATGTTTGATCTCCAGCGGCGTAAGGCGTTCTTCGGGCCAGCCTACGTGAAGCGACAACACGTTCAATCCCTCGCGCACGTTGGCTTGGGCCACCTGTTTCCTGGTGAGAATGGGGGAGCGGTTGTCGCGGTAGAGCTCCAAGAGCCGCTGGCCAATGTACGGCGGCATGCTTGCTGCCTGGTCGGCAAACCAATCCGCCACAAACACGCTTAAGCCAAACCCCACCACCCGTTGGTGGGCCGGGCGGTTGTGGTCCTCCACCACCGCGGATTCGCCGCTTCCGCCCCGGAGCACCGAGGCCCAAAGCTCCAAAAGCTTTATTCGTTCTTCGGGGCTGTAAACAGAGCTGTCGCGGATGAGGGGGAACAGCTGCTCCAGCTCATTCAACTTGGCGGTGCGCAACGCGAGATACATACAAAACCCACCCTAAAAGGATACTATACACGCTCCTGCGACTCAACCTAAATTGGCTTCGAACATGAGGGACGGCTGCACGCGATGCCGGCGAGGGGTTGCAACCACCTCGAAAAAACCGACAGATCGAGAGGAGCTGTCCTGAAAGGAGGAGACCATGTTTCGAGGCAAGACGTTTTTGTTAGGTTTGGTGGTTGCGGTCACTTTGGCCCAGCCAACTCTTGCCGGCTTTGCCGGCACGGACATCTACCTGCCGTCGGTGGGTTCGGCGGTGGGGGTAGCTCCCTGGTACACCACCGTGTGGGTGTACAACCCTACCTCCTCGCCTGCCAACGTCACCTTTTACTTCTTGAAACGGCAGGCCAACCCTTCGCCCAGTTCCTACACGGACACCATTCCACCCGGTGATGTCAGGCGCTACGACGATGCGGTGCAGTTCATGTTCCACGAGTCCAACTTTGGAGCGTTGCGGATCGTTTCCAACCAAAAGGTTCTGGTGTCGTCCCGGATTTACGCGCAAAGCTCGGGCGAGGGCCTTCGGAACTCGAAGGGTCAGTACTTTGGAGGGGTTCCAGCCTCCTTTGCCATTGGGGCAGGAGAGAAAACCCGCATCGTGGGGATAAGGCAAACTTCTTCGGATCGCAGCGCTTCAGATTTTCGCTTCAACGTAGGGGTTGTGGAAACCACGGGGAATAGCTGCACCGTCACCTTGCGGCTGGTGGATGAAACCGGTGCTGTTGTGGGGTCACCGAGCACGTGGAATTTGGGAGCTCGGGAGCAAAAGCAGGACAACGTGTGGAGCTTGTTTGGGACGTCCATGCCCAACCATCAGGTGGAAATCGAGGTGACGGGGGGCACAGGCAAGGTCATTGCCTTCGGCTCTTCCATTGCCAACGGCTCGGATGATCCCTCCACGGTGGAGATGCACTTTGCCGACAGCTTGCTTGCGGAAAACTCCACCGGTGGCAGCGGCACCATTACCGGTGTGACAGCCGGGCAGGGGCTCACCGGAGGCGGGACCTCCGGCAACGTGACGTTGGCAGTGGCCAATGGCGGGATTACCAGTGGAATGTTGGCGGACAACAGCGTTACCTCGGCAAAGATTGCCGATGGCAGCGTGCAAGCTGCAGATTTGGCGAATGGTGCGGTGACCAAGGCCAAGCTGGCAGCCTCGGGGGGAGGAACGAGCGGCCAGGTCTTGGGGACCGATGGCACAAACCTGGTTTGGCAAGCAGCCGGAAGTGGCGGTTTCACGTTGCCGTATGCCGGCTCGGGAAGTGCTTCTGGGGACCTGTTCTCCATCACGAACAGCGGCACGGGCACGGCAATCTACGGTAAGAGTACGCAGAACGACGGGGTGCGCGGCGAAGCAAGCGTGGTAGGAAAGAGCGGCGTCTACGGCTACAACGCAGCCGCCGGCTACGGCGTGAAGGGGACGAGCATTTCGGGGCATGGCGTTGCTGGTGTTTCCGGGGGTAACACCATGTCAGGTGTGTACGGCGAACAAACCAACAGTGGTGGCTACGCCGTGTTTGGGAGCAATACTGGCAGTGGCAACTGGGGTTACCTTGGGGGAAACGAAGGTGCGAAGGGCGTCGGAGCAAATAATAAGACAGGCGTTTTAGGTTCCAGCACCAGCGGCTACGGGGTGGAAGGCTCCAGCAGCTCCGGTCGCGGAGTGTTTGGACACAGCACCGGAGCTGAAGGTGTGTACGGCCAAACGTCCGCTGCCAACAAGGCTGGCGTTTACGGTAACAATGATAACGCCAACGGCTACGGCGTCCGGGGCGACAGCGCCAGCGGCGACGGTGTCTACGGTTCTAGTTCCGGGGGAAACAGGAGCGGTGTGTACGGTCAAAACAGCAACTCTTTTGGATGGGGCGTTTACGGCCGCAACACAAACAGCGGCACTGAGGGTTTCTTGGGTGGCGCGCTCTACGGAGTTTATGGTAAAGCCTCGAGTAACGCCTCCTCCAAAGCTGGCTGGTTCGACGGCAGCGTTCACGTCAATGGAGCGCTTTCCAAAAGCTCTGGTTCCTTCAAGATTGACCACCCCCTGGACCCCGAGCACAAGTACCTGTACCACTCCTTTGTGGAGTCGCCGGACATGATGAACATCTACAACGGAAACGTGGTCACCGACGAAGAAGGCCGGGCGGTGGTGGAGCTTCCTGAATGGTTTGAGGCATTGAACAAGGATTTCCGCTATCAGCTCACGGTGATCGGTCGGTTTGCCCAAGCCATTGTGGAGGAGGAAATCAAGAACAACCGCTTTGTCATTCGCACCAACATGGCTAGGGTAGAGGTGTCCTGGCAAGTCACTGGCATCCGGAAGGACCCCTGGGCTGAAGCCCACCGCATTCCGGTAGAAGAGGTAAAGCCGCCAGAGGAGCAAGGTACCTACCTAAATCCGAAGGAATGGGGCCAGCCGGAGGAAAAAGGTTTGGATTACCGCACGCTTACGCAGCTCCGCGAGAACTCTGAGGCTATGACGCAAACCGCGAGCGGGTCACAGGAGCACAGACCTTAAACGAGCCTGACAAATGAGAACGGGGGGGCGTTGGTGCCTCTGGTTTCTGCCCATCCAAAAGTGCGCGCAAGCCAACGCCTCCCCCCTCCTCCTTTGGGGGAGGGTTCTTTTTCGCTGTGGCGTGCGGTTTCCAGCTTCGGGTACAGCTGGAGCCGCGCCCTGCAACCACGCAGCGGAGGGTCGCCGGCAGCCCTTGGCTTCCGGGAGGAACCGTAAGTCGGAAAAAGAATAGGAAACTCAATTTCGGGAAAGGAGGAAGAAGCATGGGAAATCGAGGAAGGGCGTGGGATTCACCAAGGGTTGCTTGCGCGGCAGCCTGGAAGGTCTGCTGTGTAGCGCTTTTCCTTGGCCTCATGATGGCAGTGGCAACCGCGGATGCGCTCACCTATACGGTGACGACCCTCAGCGACGCGGTCGCCAATGACAGCCAGTGCTCGCTGCGGGAAGCCATTCAGGAAGCCAACAACGGTGCTGACACCGACTGCGCCGGCTCGCCAAGTAACGGCAACGACACCATCGTTTTTAGCGTCAGCGGCACCATCGCGCTGAGCTCCACTCTGCCCAACATCCTGGATGCGGCCACGGTGGGTACGCTGACCATCAATGGCGACGTCAACGGTGACGGCATCGGGGACATCACCATCAGCGGTGACACCAATGGAGACACCGTTCAGGACGTGCGGGTAATGCAAGTAAACTCTAACGGCAACCTCACCTTACAAAACCTCACCATCGCTTACGGAAACGGAGGAAGCTTTGGAGGTGGTGGCATCTACAATAACCAAGGTATCCTTACGCTTGTACGGACTACATTTTCCAACAACAGCACCAGCGGCGATGGTGGTGCCGTCAGCAGTACCGGCGTCTTCACCGTCACCGTGTCATACTCTACATTTACCAACAACAACGCGGGCTACGGCGGCGCCATCTCCACGAATGGAGCAGGACCTTTAACGGTTCTCCAGAGCAGCTTTTCCGGCAACACCGCCGCCAACGGCGGCGGTGCCATAAGCGACTGGTCTGCCGGTACGCTCACTACCACGATTCATATTGACGATTCCACATTCTCCAATAATGTCGCCGCTGGCGGTTGGGGCGGCGGTGCCATCTTTGAGTTCGGCGGTACGCTGCTGGTGCGAAAGAGCACTTTCCTCAACAACAGGGCTACTGGCAGCAGCCAAAACGGTGGCGGCATTTCTGGCGCAGGAGGACGGGTGACCGTTGCCAACAGCACCTTTTCCGGCAACGAGGCAACCAATGGCGGGGGTGTGGCTAACAACAGTGGCTTTCTCTATGTGTATAACAGCACTTTGTCTGGGAACACCGCGTCAACAAATGGGGGTGCCCTATACGCGTGGAAGTCCGGTACGAACCCGCCGTATACTGAGGTCTACAATTCAATTCTTGCAAACAGCACTGGGTCTTCGTCTTACGACTGCTTCAATGGAGCTGGAAGCAACGGCACCCTTATTGGTGGCAACAACATCATCGAAACCACCCCAACCTCAAGCAGCCCCAGCAGTTGTAGTGCCATTGTTTTCTCCACCAGCGACCCACAATTGGGTGTGCTTACCGGCTCACCAGCTTATTTCCCGCTCAGCCCAGCCAGCCCGGCCATAGACACTGGCGATAGCACCATCTGCGGCAATTCGGTAGTGAACAACCAATCCCAAAACGGCGTGACCCGCCCGCTAGATGGCAATGGCGACACCGTCCCAATCTGCGACATTGGCTCCTTTGAGGCACCCGCAGCACCGGCGGCGCAGAGCGACATGGCGGCCAGTTTGGGTTCGCTGCCGCCCAGCCTGTCGCCTGGTGGGTCATACACCTCTTTGAGCTTTTCTTGTACCAACAACGGTCCTGATCCGGCGACCAACGCCACCTGCTCTATTACGGCCTCAGCGGGAACCGTGAGCAGCGTAAGCTGCAATCCTCCGGTGCCGGTGGGCTCTCTTGCCAACGGTGCCACCATCAACTGCACATTCAACTTCACCGCCCCAGGTATTTCGGGAGGAGGGGATACGCCCCAGACAGGTGTCACCTTCACGGTCACCGCCGGTGCGTCCAATGACTCCAATGCTGCTAACAACACCGCCAGCAACACAACCCCCGTCCCGTTAGTGGATGCCTTAGATGATTCGACGAGCTTCCCGGCTAGCTTTGTAGGCGCCACCTTCAACGTTGGGTCCAACGATCAGTTCGGCAGTGGCTCCTTACCGCCTGGGGCGAGCTTTACTTTGCTTGGTGCGACGACGTGTGCTAGCGCTAGCATCAACAGCAGCGGCGTCGCGACCTTTAACGTGCCGGCTTCCGGCACCTGCGTGGTCGCCTACCGGGTGTGTGTCATCAGTGGCTGCGATACCGCGCAGCTGGTGGTGACGGCGCAGCAACAGCAACCCATCCCTACCCTAGATGAATGGGGTCTTACGGCACTTGTCCTGCTGATGGTGGGTGCCGGGCTGTTGTTAGTGCGACGTGTGGTTGCGTAGAAGCTAGCCAGGAGGGGCCGCCTAGCGCCCTCTCCCTTTAACCCCCTGCCTCCCGCCGCCAAATGCGGCGGGAGATTTTTTTCTGAGAGCGCGGCCCGGAGTCAGGATCGCGCACAAGCTACGCCCGTGGAGGTTCACAACTGAAGTGCGGCTTTAACACTGAGGCGTGAAACCGTCGCTAAAGAATGTCGGACCCGTGCTCACGAATGTGGGACCCGCGCTCAAGAATGTGGGACCCGCGCTCCGCGCGGGTTGATTTGTTCTTAGCCGCCGCAGGAGCGGCGGCCCCACAAAAAGAAAAGTGTGGGACCCGCGCTCCCGCGCGGGTTTGTTACAACAATGAGCTGTCCGAAAGCAGATTCCTCGGGCCTTCGGCCCTCGGAACGGCGGCTTGCGCCGCTGTCCCGAGCGAAGCGAGGGATCGGTTTGCGGCGAACGGGCAAGGGCCACGAGGCTCGGCCACGAGATCCTTCGCCCTGCTTCGGACGGCTCAGGATGACAGGCTTCGCCTGTCATTCCAAGCGAAGCGAGGAATCTGCTTCCTTTTCTGGGTGCCCGTGCAGCCTCAGTACGGCAGGTTCTTTGCCCTGCTCCGCAAGCCTCAAAATCGCAAATGCGGGCCCGGTGCTCCAGCGCGGGTCTTTTTTCGCCGGCGCAGGAGCGCCGGCCCCACATCCCACGCGGGGGGCCGCTCGCGCTCCGCCCACCCTTCCGCTCGCTTAGCCCAGCTCTCTCCCTTGGGGGGCCCGCGCGCAGTGCCTTCCGCCCACCCGCGCGCTCTGCCCCCCAAGCCCCC
>NZ_JMFG01000033.1 GCF_000687145.1 Thermoanaerobaculum aquaticum | reverse complement strand
TCACCCAGCCTAACCAGGTTTCAAAATGGACCGTAACTCGCAACAGGGGTCCTCCCGTTCAAGTATCTGGGTTGCGCAATCCGGTTCAGCGCCTCGCAAAATCCCCCCAAAAGCAGCTCGTTGGCTTTCCCCATCTCCGTGATCCCCAAAAGCTTCAGTTCCTTGATGAAGCGGTCCTGATACACCCCGTGGCTGCGCTCCACCCGCCCTTTGGCCTGCGGCGAGGAAGCGGGAATGATCTCAATCCCTAGCTTGGCACACACCTTCCCAAACGCCGTGCGCGGCACCTCCCCCGCCAACTCCTCCTCCAGCGTGGGCTCTCGCGTGGTGAGGTAGACGTTCTTCCAGTCGGTGTACAACGCCCGGGGAATCCCGTACCGGGCAATCCACGCCCACAAAAGCCGCATCGCCGCCTCGGTGGTTTCCTGCTCGCACAGCAACGCCAGCGTGCGCCCGGTGGCGTCATCCACCATGTTCATCAAGAAACACATGCTTCCATTGCCAAACCAGTCGTGAACACTGCCATCCAGCTGCACCAGCTCCCCAAAATGCGTTTTCCTCTCCCGCCACCTTCGATGCGGCCCCCGCCTGCGCTGCCGCTCCCACAGCCCCTCAGCCACCAACCAGCGCCGCAGGGTCTCGTGGTCCACCACCCCAACCCCCAACTCTGTGAGCTTTTCCGCCGCCAACGTCGGCCCAAACCCCAGCAAGCGCTCCCGATACACCGCCAAGCACACCTGCCGAAGCGCTGCCTCTTTGCGACGATTGGACGGCCGGCCCCGGGAGCGGTGCACCAGCCCGGAAGCACCACCCTCCCGGTACCGCCTCCACACCCGCTTGGCCTGCCGGTAGCTCAACCCCAACCGCCGCGCCGCCTCCCCCAAGCTCTCCACCCCCTTCGCCACCATCTCCATCTCCACCAACCTCACTCGCTCCTTCTGACTCATGGCGATCACCTCCCCCATGCCTCGGTGCCCTCCTCAGGCACCAGCCTAGGGGTCACTTCTAACGAGTTTCGATGGGGACATTATCAAAAATTTACGACACAATCCCGGAGGTCCTCTTTGCCTTTCTCGAGAAAAGTACTAAAGTCCCGCTTACTAACCTTCTCCAAAGCGCCTCCCTTGGGGCCAACAAAACCGGAACGTACCGAAGGCTATGGTATGGTGTAATAGCTCTTGAGAGCTTCTGCGGTCGCGCAAACCGGCCAAAACACTCCTTCGCCTGTACCCGGGCCTTTCCGCTCCCCCATTTTGCTGTCCCAAAATCCTGTACCGCATTCCCCTTAGCCCCAGCCTAGCCAACTCTTTCAAGCTATGGACTTTTACGCCCGCCCACTACTACACCTACCATCCCCAGTCTGCCTCCTTCCTCAGCTAGGAAAACTCCTCCATTTTTGGGAGGCACGTACGCTGCACCTCCCTCGCGAGCTTTCCACCCGTTGTGGGCATGCGCCCCTACAGCTAACCGGGAGGGCCCTGCGACGCAAGAACCAAACTCTTCAACAAAGATACTGGCTAGACCGAATAAGGGTTGAACCGAGGGCTAACGCCGGGACAAACAGTCTAAGTTACGCAACCACCATGGCTCTCCACGATTGAGGGCTCGTTAAAGGCGACGTCGTCCCCTAGCGACTGTTTTTCTCTTTAACGTAGGGCCTTCTACCTTTTTCAAAAGGGTCTCGTACACCTCAATCGTCCGCTGCGCAATCAGATCCCATGATAACTCGCGC
>NZ_JMFG01000032.1 GCF_000687145.1 Thermoanaerobaculum aquaticum | reverse complement strand
TTTTGCGAGGCGCTGAACCGCAAGTTTGCGCAGGAGCCGGCAAAACGCGAAGACTGGCATCGCCCGGTGCCGCAGGGCATGGACCTTGCGGACATCTTCGGCTGGGAGGAGACCAGGGTCGTGAACAACGATTGGACGGTGCGCTATCACAACCGGTGGTTCCAGATTACAGGGCCCAAGGGAAGCCTGCCACCGGCCAAGAAGAACGTCACCGTCCGCCGGCGGCTGGATGGGACAGCCGGTGGACTTTGTGGAGATTCCTGGTCCTTTGCCGCGGGCCAAAGCACCGGTCGTGGTGGCATCGAGCCAGCGCAAACCCCATCGTCCGGCGCCCGATCATCCTTGGCGGCGTTGGTCGCCACCGCTCCCAAAAGCCGCAACGCCAAAGGCCAGCAACACCCCGCAAGGAGCGTGACATCCGTGAACCATAACGGCGAAACCCGGGCTGTGGAGCATGTCGCACCTATGGAAAAGCCGAAGGCTTTCCCACAGGTGCTTGGAAAACGCTCCGCGTTTCCCCCATGCCCCACAGCCCCTACGACAACCATGGGGTCATTTCTATCGAGCTTGCTATGGGGACATTTCTAAAGAGTCTTGACAGAGGATCTCCGGGATTGTCGCGAAGACTTCCCTGAGTTTTAGCTTAACGGCCGGAGGGAAGGGAAATGGACTTAATCCTGGGGGTGTTTCTTGGAGAGGACTTTCCTTTTCCGCTGTGGCACACTGGTGGACCGTGAAAGTCACCCTCTACGCGGCCGCGGACAACTGTCCCTCCCAATACCCTTTAGTTTACCTCATTCGCCCCTCGGCGCGCGTTGCCCCTGCGTTCGACAAAGTTCCAAACGGCCCCAGTGATCTTTTGCTTCCAGCTTCTTCATCTGCGGTCACAGTCGCACCAGTCCCTGCTACCTGCCTGCTGCCCGTCGCGTCGTCCGCCAAAAGGTCCTAATCTCCTCCCCAGCCGTCGCGTGCTTTCTTTCTCATAAGTAGAAACCTGCATTCCTCATTGGTAAACCAGGGGCCCAAGCCTCAGTCACGAGGGTTCCGGGGTCCGGTTACAACGCGAATGTACATCCCCGGCTCTATAAAAACCTCCGCACGGTCTCCCAAGAAGACACGTGCACGGCAGGCACGCAATGGTGTATATTACTCGACGCGGAAGGAGGGATTCATGCTGAAGGACGCTAAGATTTACGTGGCTGGCCACCGAGGTCTTGTTGGAAGCGCCCTGGTGAGAGCGCTTCAGGCAAGGAGCTACCGGAACCTCATCTTGCTGACAAGACAACAACTCGACTTAACCGATCAGCAGGCTGTCGAACGTTTTTTCTCGGAGCAAAGGCCAGAGTTTGTCTTTCTTGCTGCTGCAAAGGTCGGTGGTATCCTTGCAAACTCAACATTTCCTGCTGACTTCATACGCAATAATCTGCAGGTGCAAACTAATGTTATCGACGCTGCCTACCGCCATGGTGTAAAGAAGCTACTCTTTCTTGGCTCTAGTTGTATTTATCCTCGCTTGGCTCCCCAACCGATCAAGGAGGAGTATTTGCTCACCGGCCCGCTGGAGACCACTAACGAGGCCTACGCCATTGCCAAAATTGCTGGAATTAAGATGTGTCAGGCGTATAGACGGCAATACGGGTTTAATGCCATTAGCTTAATGCCAACCAATCTTTATGGCCCTGGCGACAACTTTGATTTAACTAGCTCGCACGTACTTCCAGCATTGATAAGGAAGTTCCACGATGGAAAGGTGCAGGGCGCTTCGGAGGTGGTGGTGTGGGGGACGGGGAAGCCACGGCGAGAGTTTCTCCATGTTGACGATTTGGCGGACGCGGCGTTGTTTCTGATGGAGCAGTACGATTCGGAGGAAATTATTAATGTCGGGTCCGGCACCGATATTTCAATCGCCGAACTCGCCGAGATGGTAGCTAATGTAGTGGGCTTTAAGGGGAAGATTGTCTTTGATCATTCGAAGCCCGACGGCACGCCTCGGAAGCTTCTGGATGTGTCGAAGTTATACGGACTTGGCTGGCGCCCAAAAATACCACTGGAGGCTGGGATTGCTGCCACATATCGCTGGTTTCTCGAGAATCAAGCTCTGGTAAGGAGTTGAAAGTGTGATGCTAATTTGTTGCAGGAAGCGGGCATCTAGCCTGGCCATGGGACCCTTGTGGCGGGGAGGCGACTTTGAGAATATTCCATCGCCCTTTGAAGGCATAGAGTTCGTTCGCATTGGGGGGTGCAACCTGGGGTTGCTCGGTTGGCTAGTTTGCAGGGCGGATTTGATGATTAGTCTTTCGAACCGCTGGAGTGATGGGTGCCTGGCGATGCGGTTAAGTTCGGGTCAAGAGCCTAGGGTTTGCGGGAGAGGTGGGATCCGTCCTGGTTTGGTTGTGGCCTTACGTTGGCCACCGGCTTCAATTCTTGGGATCCCCTGTTTCTCGATTACTGCAGACCGCACCTTGGGGCTCCTGTCTCTCCGAGACTTCATTTACGCGAACGCGACTAGGGAGCAGAATACACGTGGTCGCTGATTGCGTTGTTTGTCCTGCTGAGCGATGGGTATTTGTGGTTCTCCTTCGAGGGTGAGGGAACTTCCTTTGTCGCTAAAATGTTCTGCTTTTTTTGAATCCACGTCTCCTGGCAGGCGGAGGAGTTGTGTCGTTAGATAAAGAAGTTAAGGGTGCTGTTGAGGGGTATAAACCAGTATCAATGAATCAATGAAGGCGTGTGGCTATTATCGTGTCGGTGTGTTAATTTGAAAGCGTCGTGTTTGCGCGCCGGTGCAACTGGGAAAGGGTGAAAGGGAGAAGCCCCCCCAATGGCACGCTAGGCAACTGGGGTTGAGCGACGAATGCCAGGGGAAGAACGCGACATGTCGCCCGTTTCCAGCAACCAAGTGCGGCTGACTATTGCGCGTTACTTTTTCGGCAGCTTTAGGGAACTCCACCACCGGGAGAGGAAAGTTGCGTGGGGCTTGGGGATGAACATATCGACATGCTGAAGAGTTGTGATCGATGCAAGGTAAGAGGTTTTGTTGTCGAGGGAAAAAAACGGTGTTTAAGCGTTAGCCAGTGCTACACGTCCGGGCGGGCGCGTGTGTCAAGGGAGGGAACGGGCAATGCGATGGATTTCGCTGAGGATGGAGGGTAATTAAAGGATGCCTATTCGGGGAAATTGGATTATTAGGCGGTAATGCTTCTCTAGCTATCTAGCTTTTCAAGATCGGCTTGCCTCCTGGAAGGCGAGTGAGCAGTTGTGGGTAGCCTAGATTACACAGCTGAAGCTAGAGGAGTGAGCCCGTGGCGCGTCTGAGCCTGAATGGCCCAACGATGAAGTCGAGGGGAAATGCAGCTCTTTCCGTGCTAAGGCGCCAGACATCCAAGGGGGAGGCGCAGGAAACAGAATCTCGGTTTGCAAAACCGTGGAGCGAGGTGCGGAGTTGAGACCGCGAATACCGGAGGCTGGTACCTCAGCCAGTATGCTGGGGATACGGGCGGAGAAGGTCAAGAGGGGCAGTTTCATCCCAACGGAGGGATAACGAAGATGCGACGTTTCGGAGGAGCTGAGGTTTGGGCAAGAAAGGATCGAGTACAGTCTGAGGTTTTTCAAATAGAAGGGCGGACCTCAACTGGTTAGAGGTTTTTGGGGCTACGTTAAAGAAGGATGGTTAGCCCCTACGGAGTGCTCCAGGCAGAAATGGTGACCTATCTTAGAGACCTGAGGGTAACAAATACAACGCGAGCGGAACAAACATCTTCGAAGGGCTGCTGAGCTTATGTTCCATGGATGAGCTCGTATCCCCATGGTGATGTTTGACACTGGCACGTGACGTGAAGCGAAAACAGCAACACAAATCACAGAAGATTGGGGGAAGGTTCGGTGGCGAGGCAAGAGTGGAGGAACGCTTCGGAGGTGAGTTTGTCGGATTGGTGTTAGGCATGCTCGTGGGACGAGCCCTTGGGCTTGCTTGAGAGGGTCATGGGGTTTCATTGTCCTTCGCCGCTTCGCGCCGGCGCACCGGTGCGCCCAAGGGGTTGAAAAAGTTGCAGCTAGCTTCGTTCGACCCTACGTGTCCATCCTCAGCTCGGTACCTCTCGCACCATCGGGCCTTCCTGCCCTCTAGTAACCCGCACGGTTTTTGTGGCAGGTAAACCGACCACCACACAAGGTCGCTACCCAGGGGATGCAGGGGAGGGTGGGTCTAAGGTTGAGGAATTTCATCCGGTCCAGCTCTTTACTCTTTGAATGGTGAATGTCAGGCGAATCCGGGGCGGCTTAGTCAAGTTCGAGCTGGTCAATTCGCCAGGACAAAGGACGGAGATCCCCTTTTTGTGTGAACCAGCCTGAGGCTTTAATTTCCACGGAATGAGTTCCGGGAGGGACGGGCTTAGGCAAAGGTAAGACCCATTCGAAGGGTTCCAAATTGGAAACCACAACTTTGCCAACAGGGCTTTCGTCGATGGCCACGGTTAAGGTCAGTGGCTCTTGCATTTCGAAGGCGGGCCAACCCTTGAGACGCAGGGTATGCGCGCGTTGTTTAAGCGTCCTCAAAATGACAACGCGGGGCCCGACCCATCCATCCCACCAGGGATAAACATGATCAAGAAGGCGTAAGGTCATGGGAGATGGCCTCCCCCAGAAGGAGACTAAACGTGACCAGAAAGTTACTGGTTGCCTTGCCAACCGCTGGAGCCTCGGGATGACAACCTCTGAAAAGAGCACCTCGGGCGCTATGATGGCCGCCAACAGCGCAGGAAACCAAGATCGCACGAGCCGGCGCGACTCCCGGTATTCTCGCGCGGACGAAAGCAAGGATCGTCCACGAATACGACGGCGAATGGCGAGACTCTTGACGGGCGAGGTGTGGAGAGAGGAAAACTTTCCCTGTGAGCCCTGTGGATCTTGTTTTTCGGTTAATTTGTTTTGGTACTGGCTGAGGCTGGAAGAGCTTGAAGGGGCCACTTCGTTAAGAATCTGCAGGAGATCACTGGTGAATTTGGTCCAGGAAAATGTTGAGACTCTAGCTCTTCCTTTCTTAATTAACTCATTGCGTTGCTCTGGATCCGTCATAATCACACGAATGGCATCCGCCCATGCCCTTGCATCCAGGGGATCTGCTATCAATGCAGCGGGACCCGCGATTTCTGGCAAGCAGGTGGCGGAGCTGCAGATTACAGGGCAATCACAGGCCATCGCCTCAAGTAAGGGAAATCCAAATCCCTCAAACAGCGACGGATACACCAGTGCCAATGCGCCCTCAAAAAGCGCTGGCATTTCGTGGGAGGGGCGATACCCTAGCCAGCGCACCTCGCGCTCCAGCTTCAAATCGCGTACGGACTTAAGGAATTCCGAATGTGCAGCCCGTGGGCGCCCGGTGCAGACCAAAGCTGGGGTATGGCCAAGCTCGGACTTGAGGAGAGCTAGGGCCTCAACCAGAGTTCGATGGTTTTTGTGGGGCCAAGTGTGGGCAGGGTAAAGAAGATACGTCCCCGGGATAAGACCTAACCTAGAAAGAACCTGCTCCTGTTGGCCTCGCCATGGACTTCCCGACTCAAAAGCCGGGTCTGTCGCAGGGTAAACGGTTGTGATCTGTTCTGGTGCGAACCCGAAACGGTCCAGGAGAGTTTGTCGCGTGAATTGGGACAATGCGCAAATATGAGCGGCGTGGCGTAGCGAGCGGCCGAAATGATATTGGCGCTCAATAAGCTCCTGATGGTCAAACAGCTCGGGAAAGTACTCATGCTGAATATCCAGGACGACCACGACGTAGGGACGGTCCATCAGGTCGGAATGTATAAAGGCATTTAGAGATAACGCTTTTTCCCCAGGAACTCGCTTCCGTGGATTGCGTCCTAGCCACCGTTGTAAGACTTGAGAAGGGCCGTTCACGTTTACGAGTTGCACATTGGGGCATTGGGGAATCTCCAACGAGTACCGATTCGTCGCGGTAACGCAGAAAGTATAGCGGTTTTGACAATCCATTTGGAAAAGAGACTGCAAAAAGCACCTAACAAGTGTCTCACTGCCCCCCATCCACCCCGGATGAAACCAGTGTAAGTCAATGGCGAGATGCATGGTATGGCCTACAAGTCTCTTTCAGAAAAAAGGTTAGTGTCTTCGATCCGAAATGCCAGCGGCCTAGAGACAAGATCCACGATAAAGCGTGAAAAGGAAAGGTAGATTCTGGTGGGTCCGGAGGATTCTATCTTTATTGGAATTGACAGTTCTTCGTTTGCTGGCAAGTGGTGTTCGTGCCAGGATGATCCGGAGACCCGAAGCTTTAGGGTCATTGGCACGGGCGCCCTCCCTTGCAGGTAGTAGGCTTGCCCCACTGCGGGATGCGGTAGGTATATCTGGGCGAGGGGAGCGAGCCAACCATCCGGCCAGAAGCCGAACACGCGACGCCGGCGGTTTGTCCGTGGAAAAGTCTTTGCAATGCGCCAGTGAAGTCCGTAGTAAGCCAGAGGATGATTGTGGGCCAGCCAATTTAAGAACCTTTTGTGGAGGGAACCCAATCTAATGGTAATGGGCCGAAGCCGGTAGTGATAGAGCCAGTGGTGGACTGCTACGACCAAAGGATAGAAACCTGGAAGCTTTCCGAGCCAGTACAGTCCCGGCGGCTGGTTGTTCGATAATCTGTGATGCCACAAGCCCCAAAAGTAGTTTTTGTCAACGTATCCGCCGTATTGCTGGCAGACCTTGAAAATTTCTCTGTAAAAAGGCAGTCGAGCGGAAAGCGTTTTTGTCTCAGGATATAAGCGAGAAGCGGCCAGAACGTCGGGTACGTGGGCAATCCGGCCACCGGCCCTATCGATTCTCAGCCAATATTCGTAATCCAGGGCGTAGTGAAGCTCCTCGTTGAAGGGCCCGACGAGGTCAGCAATCCTGCTGCGCCAAAAAGCCGCTGGTTGGCAGATGCAGCAATCCTGCATCAGGCGCGAGAACGAGTACTCAGCTGTCGGATACATTCCGATGATTCGATCCTCCTCGTCGATATAAAACGCTTGTCCGTAAACGAGGTCCCAATCGGGATGCTGTTGGAAGACTCGGACAACTGTTTCGACAGCGTTGGGCAAAAGACAGTCATCTGAATTAAGATAAGCCCTAATTGAGCCGCGGGTTTGAGCGAAGCCTTTGTTGATCGCGTGGGCCTGACCCCTGTCTGGCTCCGACACCCAACGAAAACGGGAACCATAAGACCTCAAGAGTTCCACGGAGCCGTCGGTGGATCCTCCATCGATCACGACGTATTCAATATGAGGATAATTTTGGCTCAGCACACTTTCAATGGTTCGTTTGAGGAAGCGGGCTTGGTTAAACGAAGGGGTGACTATTGAAACAAGCGGGGCACTATTGGTGGAAACGACAAGTTGATCTGAGACTGCCCTGCCGGCGACGCGACGACAGGCCTTCATCAGATTGTCTGCCGATTGGGCCCAAGAGAACTGGTTGACACGCACCTTTCCTTTTTCGATCATCGCCTTCCGCAGTTCAACGTCCTCCACGATTTGCGCCATCGCATCCGCCATGGCCGCTACATTCAGCGGGTCGGCCGTAAGAATTGCGTCTCCGCCCACTTCCAGAAGGCTTGGCAACGGGCTGCAGATAACGGGTGTGCCAAGATCAAATGCCTCCAACAGGGGAATGCCAAAGCCCTCATAAAGAGAAAAGAACACCAGGGCTTGCGCGCGTTTGAGCAGCGCATACAGAAACGACGGGCGCACAAAACCTAGATGACGTACGGGCAAACCCGAAAACTCCGCCCTTAACTCAGCCCACCCTGTTGGATCTCCAGTGAGGAAAAGTTCAATATCCCGAGCCTTCCGTTTATGGAAAACCGCAAACGCTTGCAGGATCCTTCGGTGATTCTTGTGGGGCCAGAGGTTTGCTGGATACAAGAAGAACTTCCTCTCGAGTAGGGCTATTTCCTGAACGGTGAGCGGGTCAGAAATGGAGTCGAAAAGGGAAATTGGAGACGCGGGGCCCATAAGGAAAATGTCTCGGCACTCGGTCCATGGATGCTGCCGAAGTGTCTCCCGCGTAAACTCCGTCAGCGTCCCGATAGCGCCAGCAAGGGTCAACGCCTGGTGGAACGCAACCCTTCTCGAGCGAAGTACCTGCGCGGGAAAAAACTCGGGGTGGTCTTCGTGCTGGATGTCCGGAATGAAAAAGATCTGCCGTTGGAATGGAAAGGACAGCTGATCCTCCACGGGGTAAGAACGAAAGAGAATACCGATCCCATCTTTGGAAGCAATTTCGCTGAGTTGCGAATAAAACCCAGAGATGGGGAGGGTCAACATGCGAACGTTAGCGGGGACGCGTTTAATCAACGACCTGTTGAATGGCGTAGCAAACACGGTGAAGCTATCACTGGCGTGGTTCGCAAACAATGCTTCGAGTACGCCTTTTAGCACTAAGTTTATACCGCCTGTCGGTCCTGGGGCCAATGGTCTGAGATCTATCCCAATATGCATACCGTTCACCCTTGTGATAGTGCCTAATGATCAGCAAAAACGCCACAATACTTCGAAAGAAGGATGGATTCATCACGAAATGGCCCTTCTTTTTCTCCACCAGAGAAAACGCCGTAACAGGGATAGCCATTTGTGCTTAGAAGGGGGCGGGAGAGTAGCAGGTGGTGGTGCGGGGGTCTCTGGAAACCCATCCGGACGGGCACCATACTGCCAGAGCAGTTGCGCTGTTGAAGCCCAAAACCGCTCAAGTTCGTTCAGGAAAGAAGGTGGGAATGTTTCCGGGAGCTGCCTGGAATAACGGTGCAACGTATCGAGGAAATAACAGAGAACACCTGGGGTGATTGGGAGACCAGAATGCAGCTCGGCGATTCTGCGCAACTCTTCAACTCTTGGAAATCCGCCCTGGATAGACTTAGTATCTTCGTATTCTCTGATGGCTGCCAATTTTGCTGGGACCGGTTCTGGAGGTGCGCTTGCGGATAACCGAATCCAGAGATCGGTGTCTAAGCCGTAGTGCAAATCGGTATTGAGCCCCTTGATTTCCACGAGAAAGCGGCGATTGATAAAGGTAGCCTGCTGCATGATGTAGTTAAGTCCAAAGAGGAGCGCTTCACGATTGAAGGTATGCGTTCCCGGCGGGAAAAAAGCGCGGATTGGTCGGCCATGGATGTCCACGCGATAGCCATCCCCGAAGTAAAAAGAGGCGTTAGGATTGTGCGTGTAGATTTGGGCAACAGTTGAGAAAGCGCCGGGTAGGTAAAAGTCGTCGGCGTTTAACCAAGCTACCAGGTCACCGGTGGCGTGCGCAAATCCTTTATTGATAGCGTGACTTTGCCCGTGGTCTGGCTCGCTTACCCAGAAAGCGAGTTGCGATTCGTACTTTCGGATGATAGCAACACTGTTATCGGTGGAGCCTCCGTCGATGATGATGTATTGAACATGAGGATATTCCTGCTGAAGAACTGAAAGGATACACTGTTCGAGAAATTCGCCTTTGTTGTACGATGGGGTGATTACGCTGATTGTGGGAAGACTGTCCATTGGCATGTGGTTTTACCTCCTACCTACCTAGGGAACCTATTCCGGTTTGCGTAAATGAGCCTCGCCCATGGCGACCTCGTTTCATTTCCAGCCTCCTGCAAAGCAATCGTGTGGAACTCAAAGCTCGTGTCAACGTGGCCCCACGCGCTATTATAACCCTAGAGGTGCAGACCTTGCAAGGTCCACGTTTTCCTGCATGGCTTGTGCAAGAAATCGGTAGGTGGTACCGGTGTCGGGAAATTGGTTTTAGGCCTGATGGGACGCAGGAGGGGGTGCGATGGGCGACGCGCCTGGCTTGGTAGTGATTGAACGGCCCGAAAGTGTTGGAGGGATGGAATGGTATGCTGAGAGGGGTTTGGCTGACGGGCCGGTAAGACGACTTGAGACCCGAGCTTTGCTATTGGTAGCCGAGAAGCGTTCGGGGATCGCCGGGTCGGAAGATTCGAGATACGTTTCCAAACACTGCTGGCGGCCGAGAGGAGGTCTTTATGGTTTGCACTCGAACCTTTTGAAGTAGTATGGGAGTACCGTGGGCTGTCTGGAGAAAGGGTGAAATGAGCCTCCTGCCTCTCCTGCTCGGCGAGAGGTGGGGGCGGTGCTCAGGAAATCTCCTGCTCTCCCTTTGCAATTGGCTTTGCGGGTCTCTGCGTAGGTCTCGACCCTAGTTCTGGAACGGAAAGAAAAAGGGCCCCAGGGCGAGGGCTGGTCACAACCACGGGCTTCCCGTCCGGAGCCGTGGATTATAGAGGGAGACAACTGCTGAGCGGCGAGGGTAGCCGCTTCCGTGGGCCGGAACGGCACTGGTGGGCCTCCAGCGAAAAGGGGGTAAGCCGGAGGCCGGCCCTCTTGGGCCTGCAAGCGCGCATTCTTGATGGAGGTTCTGGAGCGCAGGGCGTTAGCTCGGTTAAAAAGGTACCCTAAAAGGGTACTGTACACGCGTCTAACTCTCGGGTAGGTTCAGAGGGTGGGGATAGACGCGAAAGGCTGCGCAGCGATGGGGGCGAGCCAAACCGGCATGGGGGCGAGAAAAGTGAGAAAGCATGGTCTGTGTGTTTGGGACCGGGCGGAAAGGTCGGGCCAAGGCCCGGGAAGTGCGCACGTCGAGCGAAAAGGTCACGAATATTTTTGGTGTCCTTCCCCTGGAGGTGCGATGTGCAGTCGGGGAGATTGCAGGCAAGAGTATGTAACGCATGACCATCAACCTAAGAAAAGCGGCTTCAAAGCATTTTCCAGCCTGCTGTTGCGAGAACGGCTCTATCAACGCAAGGGCAAGGAGCGAAGAATAGCTGGCACCGTTAATGAGGGTGTAGCGCTAACCGGGGGGCACATTGCCTGCCTTGGCTTCGCCGGCCTTGGGGCGCTGCTTCTCGCAGCTACACGGCTGTAAGGCGGTGTGAGTGCAGCGTTGGAAAAGGCGCGTATTGACGTGGCCGTGGCCCCGAGGATTTTGACGGTGGCGCTATGCCGGGATCATCTTACCGCTGCTCAACTTCAGTTGAGTGCAACTCCTGTTGGGCCATCGTCTTAAAGGTTCGGGGATGCCAGTACGGTGAGGGTGGCTCCTTTGCAAGTGCCAACACCTATTGACGGAACCCTTTGCCCTCATCTACACTTGATCTCAGAGAAGGGATGGACTAAGAACGTGCTTGGAATTGTTTGGAGACCCTTCCGGAAAAACCGGAGCGATGACAGGAGCAGCAAGGGAGAGAGGAAATTCTGCTCCACGGAAGGCCGTTTTTGGGTTTGGTGCTTAGGGTATTGGTATTTCGGGTTTGGTTTTCTGGTGTGGCTGGGGCCGGCAGCTATGGGGTGGGGTGGGAGCCGTAGGTTGGGCTGGGCAGGGCCACGGTGGGCGAGCTGATGGGGGCTTCGGGTGGAAAAGGGGGTCAGTTTGCTGGTGGTGGGTGGGGTCAGGGGTGGTGTGGGCCGAGGTGAAGTAAGGTGAACGCCTCCTCCTTCAGAAGGGTGGTTCTTCCCGGTCCTGGGGGGCGCGGACATCTTTGGTTTGGGTGGCAAAAGAGGCGGTTCAGCGAGGGGTGGGGGGTGGGTAGTGGCGGAGGTAGGAGGTCCGTAGCTGATCGAACAGCAGGGGCGGTTGTTTGGGCAGGGTCGTTGGGGTACGGCGTGGGATTTCCGAAGGTTGCCGGGTTGGAAGGGATTTACGGGGGTTTGGGAAAGTGGGGGTGGGTGGGGAGGGGTGTTTCGCTTTTGGGGTTGGGGGTTGGTGCTAAGGGCCTGGGGTCTCGGGCTCCGCCATGGTGGTGAGGTGTGGGAGGCTCTGAACGAGGCAGCTTTGAAGTGAGCGGCATCACGTGTGTTGCTATGGAGCGACCCGGCTTGGGTGGGGGATGGTCATGAGGGCCTCCCCGGCACCCCGTGAGAGCCGGGTGACCAAGAAAGGAGGTTGACGATGAGAAGAGTTAGCGTGGTTAGGATGGTGGCCATTTCGGCTGTGCTGAGCCTGCAGGCGGTGGGGACTTTGCACGCCAATGCGCCACAACAGACGAACGAGGTGAAGGTCACGGAGACGCGTGAGCGAGAAAGGGTGAGCTGGCAGCTGAGCCGGGGCTTCGAGAGGGTGGTGCTCAAGGTATTTGGTTCCTCGGGGCTGGTGCTTGAACGGGAGTTTACGGCTGGAAGTAGCTTGACCTACGATCTGCGGGACGCCCAGGATAAGATCTTGGCGGATGGTGAGTATCACTACGAACTGTGGGTTTACCCGAAGGTTGATGCGGATGTGCGGCGGGCCCTAACCCGTGCTCAGCAGAGCCAGGACCAGGCTGGCGTGGAAGCTGTGGAGAAAGACAGGCCTCGGCCTATCCCGTTCGTGCAGACGGGTTCTTTTGCGGTTGAGGCGGGAAGGCTCCAGATTCCTGCGGCTTCTGAGGGCGAGGGGCGTCCTGCGGTACCGGGTGCTCAAACGCAGGATATTCAGGTCCACGCTCTGGCGTTTAACGCTACGGATTGGTATGTGAACAACTCAATTGGGGTTGGTTCTGACGTTGCAGCGGAGGTGCAGGACTTGACGGTTATAAAGTCGTGGCCAGACGTCTTCATCAAAGGGACTGCTTCTTGCGTCGATTACGTTGAATGTCCTGGCCTCTGGTTTGGCCATAGCGCTTCGGCTTCCGAGGGCCTCGGCATTTACTCCACTCAACCGGCTACCGGGCAATTTGATCTTCGGTTTATTAATGCCGGTGTGGATCGAATGACCATTGCCGCCAACGGAAAGGTCGGCGTGGCAACCACGGCCCCCTATGAGAATCTTACGGTCCTAGGCACGGTAGGGTTCAAGGACGGAACCACCCCGATGTTGAGGCTGGGAGAAAGCTGCTGCGCCTCCAACAGCCGAATGGTACTCTCCCATAGCTCCAGCTTCCCTGATTGGGGGATCTTTTACGACGATGGCAACGACAAAATTTATTTTCAGCAGAACGCTGTAATGAGATTCTTCACCGCGGATTTCAACAGTCTCAGGCTTGGCATCAACACGACCAGCCCGGTGGCTGACTTGCATATTGCCCCGAAGGACACGACTGCTAGCCCCCAGTTGGCTATGAGCTCACTGGCGGCAAATGCCGGTCGTTATCCGAACATCCGCTTTTTTGATGGCACGACCCCGAAGGGGCAGTTGATTTCTGACATTTCCACTGGACGGTTCGTTTTCGACTACAACGGTCCGGGTGGTGGTAACTTTGCGGTTCGTCGGGTGCTGGACAACGACACGCAGATTGTGATCTTTGGAGACCCGAGTGGCAATATCGCCTTTGGTGGGACGACGGTGCAATCGGGTGCTCGGGTGACTGTTAACGGGAATTTGCATGTGAACGGCAGCATCACCAAGACAGGAGCGGGTGAGATCGTGGTGATGCAGAATGGGGACCGCGAGATTCAATACAGCGTGTCGGTTGGGCCTGAGATTGGTACCTACGTGCGAGGGACCGCTGAACTGGTGAATGGAGAGGCTATCATTGAGCTGCCGGAACACTTTGCTCAGTCGACGGAAGCCGAGGGTTTGACCGTGCATCTGACGCCGATTGGGGGTTGGCACCGTTTGTTTGTTTCCGAGCAGTCCAATCATCGGGTTGTGGTGCGGGACGAGGATGGCTGTTCGGGGGTTCAATTCAACTATTTGGTGCAGGGCATTCGCAAGGGGTATAAGGACTTTTCGGTGGTACGGGACTCTCATTCGGAGAACTGACAAGAGTGGGGCGCGCCCCCACCAGGGGCGCGCCCCTTGTTTCCGGAACTGTGCCACCTCTGAAAACTTGCCGCCTTTGGGCGGTTTTCATTTAAGACACCCCGAGACGTAAGGGAATGCGTGGTGGGCCTAATAGCGGCTAACCGCCATTGTCTTACCGGCCTTCGGTTAGCGATTAGAGACTTACCAGGAACTGTGACTTCCATATTTCCATGGAGCTGCGGGACACCAACCGTTTGGTGGCGGCCACCGAACCACCGCGAGCAAGAAAAGGGAACAAAGACACCGATGCAGGCTTGGGACCCGTGCCGGAAGCGAGGTCCGATTATCGATGCTTCAAAATCAGGGGATCGGGCCACCGCGAGGATCGCCCCAGCGGTTTTCGAAGAGCCAGGGCGAGTCGGACGCCCAGAGGACTCCATCCAAGAACAAGGACCTTCAAAAAGGTCCAACTAACAGGCCAGGGCCGTAACCGCCAGCCAGCGAGGGCGTACCGTCGAGCTCCAATCAGGTCGTCTGCCCAGAACAACCAGTTGGCCGCGAGATAGAAAACGTTGCTCATTGCGCCGATCTTCAGCGCCCGAATCCCATCCGGGAGATTGGGCCGCCGGAAAAAGTCCTCGTACACCTTAACGATCTCCGAAGACATCGCGCGCAAGCCTCGAACCGATTTTGCCCCTTTGTGCCACCGATAAGCCGCCCACCGATGGGGAACATAGGCAACCCGGTGTTCAAGGCCAAGGCGAAGCCAGAATTCAAAGTCCATCGCATAATGCAGGTTTTCGTTCAAAAAACCCACGCTTTCCAGGACTCTCCTCCTTAAGAAAACCGAGGGCTGAGGAACAAAATTCTCCGCCCGGAGCAAGAGTTCTGCGTGATCCCAGGGGCGCGCAGGGTAGCTGCCAATAATATTTCCCGAGATGTCAATAAAATCGCAATTCCCGTATACCATATCCACCTCTGGTCGCGACTGAAGAAAACTGACGGCTTCTCTAATAGCCCCGGGGCGATAAAGGTCGTCAGCATTGAGCCAGGCAATGATCTCTCCTTCGGCCATGCGCCAGCCCTTGTTAATGGCCGCCGCCTGTCCGCGATCTGGCTCCGACACCCAGCGGACATATGGAGTTCGTTTCTTAAGGAACGAGAGTGTCTTGTCCGTGGATCCTCCGTCCACCACAAGATAATCGATATGGGGATAGTCCTGCCCAAGCACCGAGTCGATAGCCTCCTGAATAAACTGACCCGAATTGAGCGAAGGTGTAACTACTGAAACAACAGGCCATTGCATGGTCCTAACCGACATCCTCCAAGTTTAGTGTATCGCCTGAGGTATTGCTACGCGAGGGTGACTGGGCATCTTTAAAAATGTCCCAAGAGTGGCTTCAGACAGGAAGGTTCCTATGGTGGGGGTCGAGGCTATGGTGTTAAGGGAAAAGGCGCAGCCGGGTCCAAGCCCCCGGCCGGAATGCCGGGCGGATTTTGAGGAAAGCGGTACTATGGTGCCCAGCCTTTTTCCGAGGCGATGGCGTTCATTGTTGGCAAGATGGTGTGGCTGTGGGGTTGGCCAGGTGGTCCGGTGGGTCGTTGCCGCCGGCAACCATCCGTGTTCTCATCGAACAGCCAAGCAAAACCGCGCCCGGGAACGTCTCCCATCACAGCGGGCAGGACGTACTTCCTGTCATCCCTAAACTCCTCATGCTTTGCCATTCTCCGCCAGCTGCTCTTCACTACCTCGCCAGGTTTGGGGTGGTAAGCGTGCCCGATGCGCTAACCCGCCGGCGGCACCCCGCCGATACCGCCTGTACACCTCCTTCGCCTGGGAGGAGTTAGGAAGCAACCGTAGGAAGCTTCGCCTCCCTGGAGCCCTCCTTCCCCTGTGCGACCATCTCCATTTCCAGAGACCTTACTTCCCTCAAGTCCCCATTGCCACCCCACGCCTGGCTATGCAGCTTTACACCCAGTGTATCGCGCACCTCTAACGAGTTCTTTTTGGGAGGTGATTGGGGAGCGAGGCAAGGTGAAGCCAAAGCTTCGCAAGCGAAAGGGTAGTATGTGATAGGATCACGGGCGTGGGGGTGCTAAGTGGGGGCTCGCCCTTTCGATCGGAGGAGTCAATGGCGTTTGTAGGAACTTCGGAACGGCAAAGCTCCCATAGGTCAACGCCAGGCTCGCAGTTGACGCCCTGGCAAGTTTTACGGAACTTGTGGCGGTACCGGCAGCTGATCTACCAACTCACGGTCCGCGAGATCCGTCAACGAACGAGAGGTTCCTTTCTAGATCTCCTGTGGTTCGTTCTAACGCCTCTCCTCGTTATGACTGTTTACACCCTTGCCTTCTCTTGGGTCTTGAAAGTTCGGTGGGATTCCGCAGGTACTCCGGGGGCGCCGGGGAGCTATGCCCTGATACTCTTTTCAGGTTTGATTCCATTTAACGTGCTGGCGGATATCTTTGCTCGTGGGCCCACGTTGGTGCTAAGGGAGCCCGGCTTCGTCAAGCGGGTCCGCTTCCCCTTGGAGGTTTTGCCGGTTGTGGCCGTGGCTGCGACCTTGTTCCAATCACTTGTTTATGCTCTCGTCCTTTTGGCCGCCGACCTTCTTTTGCGGAACCAGGTCTCGTCCACGGTATTGCTACTGCCGATGACTTATATTCCGCTCGTGCTACTAAGCCTTGCCATTGGCTGGTTTCTTGGATCGGTGGGAGTCTATGTCCGGGATATCGGCGCTTTCAGTGGACTTTTACCGCAGCTTCTCTTTTTCCTCACACCCATAGCCTTTCCTCTAAGTGCAGTTCCTGAGTCCCTGCGCGTCGTTTTTTTGATGAACCCACTTACAACAATTGTTGAGGACTTTCGTGGGGTGATCCTGTTTGGGAAAGCCTTGCCCTGGGGCCGCTGGGTGGTTTTGACAGGCTCTTCAGCTGTGTTTGCCTGGTTAGGATATGTGTGGTTTGCAAAGACGAAGAAAGGCTTCGCTGAAGTACTTTAGGTGCCGATGCGGAGGAGGTTTACCTTTGGGTCAATGCGTGGCGAGCGTGGAGAGTGACGATGTCCGATATAATTGCCGATGACATAGCTGTATCAGTTCGCGACCTGGGTAGAGTGTACCGTCTTTATGCGCGTCCGCAAGATCGGCTAAAGCACTCCTTATTGTGGCGATTTGGCCGTAAATACGGCTGTGAGTTCTGGGCTCTGAGAAATGTATCGTTTGATGTTCGAAAGGGAGAGACATTCGGAATTATCGGGCGTAACGGGGCTGGGAAAAGCACGCTCTTGCAAATAATTGCAGGTATCCTGGAGCCTACTGTCGGCCAGGTAATCATTAGGGGTCGCGTGGCTTCTCTTCTTGAGCTTGGTAGTGGCTTCAATCCTGAATTCACGGGCCGCGAGAACATCTTGTTAAACGGGGCTATTCTTGGACTGTCACGGGCTGAGGTCAAGGAGCGCGTTGAGGAGATCATTGCCTTTGCTGACATAGGGTCTTTCATTGACCAGCCTGTGAAGCTGTATTCATCTGGAATGCTTATGCGGCTTGCCTTTGCTGTGGCAACGCATGTTGAGGCTGATGTGGTGGTTATTGACGAGGTTCTTGCAGTTGGGGATGTCTTTTTCAGACAAAAGTGTTACCAGCGGCTGGAGAGACTCCGGCAACGAAAGGTGACCGTCCTGATGGCTTCACACGCTATGACTGAGGTGGAGCAATTTTGCAACCGGGCTATTTTGCTTGACAAAGGTCAGGTAGTCTTTCAGGGGACGGCCTCCGAGGCAGTGAAGCGTTACTATCTTTTGGAACAGCTCGACCGGACTCCAACCCTTTCTGAGGCAGTTTCGCCGGACCACGACACCTCAGCTCAGCAGCTGTCGCCAGGACCACCTCCATGGCCCACGTCGAAAGCCTTTTTAGACTTGAGTAAGGTACACCAAGTAAGCGACGGGTCAGCCATTTGCACGGGTGTGGCTTTGACAAATAGCTCAGGGAAGCCGACTAGGGTCTTCGCGCAGGGAGAGGTTGCGTTCTTCCATTCGGAGTTTGAACTTTTGCGAGATATTGAGGTCCCAATCGGCGGCGTAGTCATCCAAAATGACAAAGGAATTCATGTGCATGGGAAAAACACTTTACAGTATGGTAGTCGTGTGCCAAGGTGTGTGCCTAGGGGAAGTCGCCTTCGCTTCTCTCAACAGATTACCCTCGCGTTGCAACCCGGCGAGTACACCTTTGAAGTAGGGCTTGCGACCATCTCTGGTCGGGTTTACGATCGACTTAAAGACTTGACCCATCAGGAGCTCCGTGACCACGTTTTTCGCCTTTGTCATTTGTCTCAGGTCGGTCCATTTCGCGTGACATGGAGGGTCGAATGGGATACCACCCAGTTAACCCATCACGGTGTCGCTGACCTACCGGGAGAGTGTGAGGTGTGGTTCATCCCACCTTCGGGGTCGGACCTCGACAAAACTAACTCTGACGCCGAGTGTCGAGGAACGACGTCTGTTGGGGAGAGAGATAAATGCAGGAACCGAGCCTAACCTCAGCGGGCTATCCGTCACCGACGTGGCCCACGATTTTTCACGTGACGCACTGGAAGGCCGGTTCGCAATGGATTTACAGAATTTTACTCGATTGTTGCGCCGATCGCATTGTCCCCCCAGAGCTCGAGAACGCGCAGTTCTTGAAGAAGCCGATTGAATCGGGAAAAGTGTATCCGACGGTGTACGTCACTAGGGACGAGTACTTCAGCGTGGACCTTCCTGAGCATTCCTACCGCTTTGTGGTTATCAGGGATTTACGGGATACATTGGTGTCGGCATACTTTAGCATCAGATTCAGTCATCCTACAATCTCTCCTTACCTCGAAGAGCAGCGAAATATCTTAAATTCTATCTCTTTTGAGGACGGGCTTTTGTATCTGATGGACGAGTTCCTTCCCGGCTGCGCTGCCATAGTCAGTTCGTGGGTTGACTCTGGAGAGCGAGTGATTCGCTACGAAGATCTTTTGGAGCGGGACGTCCAGATATTGGAATCCGTTCTTCTGGACAAATGCCACCTGCCTGTCTCGCGTGAGCGGCTTCGCGAGGCAGTGGAAGCAAATCGCTTCGAGCGAATTACCGGCGGGCGCCCGAGGGGGCAGGAGGATGTGATGGCTCACGAGCGAAAGGCAGTCCCAGGTGATTGGAAAACTTATTTTACCCCTCGAGTAACTGAAGCTTTCAAGGAACGTTACGGGATAGTGTTGGTAACCAGTGGTTATGAGAGGGA
>NZ_JMFG01000031.1:16131-16271 GCF_000687145.1 Thermoanaerobaculum aquaticum | reverse complement strand
ACCTCCAACTCCACCAAATCCAACAGCTCCGGATCCTCAACCTTGTCCACCTTGTTCAAAAACACCACAATGTACGGCACCCCCACCTGCCTCGCCAGCAAGATGTGCTCCCGCGTCTGCGGCATCGGCCCATCCTCCGC
>NZ_JMFG01000031.1:0-16059 GCF_000687145.1 Thermoanaerobaculum aquaticum | reverse complement strand
TCCACGTGCGCGTAGTGCCGCTTCTCGCTCTGGTACTCCACATGCGACGTCGCAATCGTCAAAATCTTCATCTCATTACGACGCCCCTGCGCAATCGACGCCTTCGCCACCTCATCGTACGACTTGTACTCAGCCAACCCCTTCATCGACAATACCTTCGTAATCGCCGCCGTCAACGTCGTCTTCCCATGATCCACGTGCCCAATCGTCCCTACGTTCACATGCGGCTTCGTACGATCAAACTTCTGCTTGGCCATAACGCACCCCCGTTATCAAGCCTTTCCCCGAACACGGGCCACGATTTCTTCGGCCACGCTCTTGGGAACCTCTTCATAGTGGTCAAACTGCATCGAGTAAGTCGCCCGCCCCTGGGTCATGGACCGCAGTTGCGTGGCGTACCCAAACATTTCCGCCAGCGGCACAAACGCGGTGATCACCTGCGCGTTTTGCCGCCGCTCCATATGCGTCACCTTGCCGCGGCGGGAGTTGAGGTCACCCAGAACGTCCCCCATGTACTCCTCGGGGGTGACCACCTCCACCTCCATCACCGGCTCCAGAAGCACCGGCTTGGCCTTGGCCGCAGCGTCCTGGAAGGCCATCGAGCCCGCGACCTTAAAGGCAATTTCCGAGGAGTCCACCTCGTGGTAGGAGCCGTCGTAAAGGCTCACCCCCACGCCAATCATCGGGTAGCCCGCCAGCACCCCCCGCTGCATGGCCTCGCGGATCCCCTGATCCACGGGCTTGATGAACTCCTTGGGGATGACACCGCCCACCACGTCGTTGCGGAACTCGTAGTCCCGACCATCGGTGAGCGGCCAAATGCGGATTTTGGCGTGGCCGTACTGGCCCCGACCGCCAGTTTGCCGCACAAAACGCCCTTCACCCTGGGCTTCCTGGGTGATGGTCTCGCGGTAGGCCACCTGCGGCCTCCCCACCTTTGCTTGCACCTTGAACTCGCGGACCAGGCGGTCCACGATGATCTCCAGGTGCAGCTCCCCCATGCCGGAAATGATGGTCTGGCCGCTTTCGGGGTCGGTGTGCACCCGGAAGGTGGGGTCTTCCTGAGCCAGCTTCTGTAGGGCGTAGCCCAGCTTGTCCTGGTCAGCACGGGAGGCCGGCTCAATGGCCACGGCAATCACCGGCTCCGGGAACTGCATGGCCTCCAGGACGATGGGCGCCTTGGGGTCGCAAATGGTGTCGCCGGTGGCCACGTTGCGCAAACCCACCACCGCGCAGATATCGCCAGCCCAAACCTCTTTGATTTCCTCCCGCTTGTTCGCGTGCATCTTCAGCAGCCTGCCGATGCGCTCCACGTTGCCGCGGGAAGCGTTAAGAACCTGATCGCCGGAGAACAGATGCCCCGAGTACACCCGCAGGTACGTGAGCTGACCCACGAAGGGATCGGACATGATCTTGAACGCCAGAGCGGCAAACGGTGCGTTGTCGTCCGCCGGGCGGGTTTCGGGGTTGCCCTCCAGGTTATGCCCTTCGATGGGCGGGATATCCACCGGCGAGGGGAGGTAATCCACCACCGCGTCCAGGAGCATCTGCACGCCCTTGTTGCGGAACGCCGAGCCGCAAACCACCGGCACGATCTTGTGCGCCACCGTTTGGGCCCGCAAGGACGCCCGGATTTCCTCTGCGGTCAGCTCCTCACCGCCCAGGTACTTGTCGAGGAGCACCTCGTCGTGCTCGGCCGCCACCTCCACGAGCTTTTCCCGCCAGAAGCGGTAAAGCTCCTCGAGCTCTTTGGGAACCGGCACCACGTCGTAGTGCGCCCCCAGCTCATCGCCGGTGTAAAGGTAGGCCTGGCCGGTGATGAGGTCCACCACGCCAACAAAGCTTTCCTCGCTGCCCACCGGGATTTGCACGGGAACCGGATTGGCCCGCAGCTTGTTGCGGATTTGCTCCACCACCGCAAAGAAATCCGCGCCCACCCGGTCCATCTTGTTGACGAAGGCAATGCGCGGCACCCGGTAGCGATCGGCCTGGCGCCATACCGTTTCCGACTGCGGCTCGACCCCTTCCACCGCCGAAAACACGGCCACCGCGCCGTCGAGCACACGCAGGCTGCGCTCCACCTCGGCGGTGAAGTCCACGTGCCCGGGAGTGTCAATGATGTTGATACGGTGCGGGGGGTACTGGTTGAACGACCCCTGCCAAAAGCAAGTGGTGGCTGCTGACGTAATGGTGATGCCCCGCTCCTGCTCCTGCTCCATCCAGTCCATGGTGGCCGTGCCCTCATGGACCTCACCCATCTTGTAGTTCACCCCTGTGTAGTAGAGGATTCGCTCGGTAGTCGTCGTCTTACCGGCATCAATGTGAGCCATGATGCCGATATTGCGAGTCCTCTCTAGGGGTACCGTTCGGGGCATCTTTTCAAAGAACCTTTCCTGGCCTTTCAGGCCAACGTCAGCACTACATCCCTTCGTTCAAAAACTCCCAAACCACCGTTCTTGCCCTTACCACCGGTAGTGACTGAAGGCCTTGTTGGCTTCAGCCATACGGTGCGTATCCTCACGCTTCTTAATAGCGCCGCCGCGGTTGTTTGCGGCGTCCAAAAGCTCGGCCGCCAGCTTTTCCATCATGGACTTCTCATGCCGCTGCTTGGCGTATTCGATAAGCCAGCGGATGGAAAGCGACAGCTGGCGGTTAGGAGGTACCTCCACCGGCACCTGGTAGGTGGAACCACCCACCCGCCGGGACTTCACTTCCAGTTGAGGCTTCACCTGGTCCACCGCACGCTTGAAGATCTTCATGGGATCGTCGTTGGTGCGTGCTTGAATGAGCTCCATGGCGCCGTAAAAGATCTTCTCCGCAACGCTCTTCTTCCCACGGCGCATGATGCCGTTGATGAACTTGGTGACCAGCTGCGAATTGTACACCGGGTCCGGCAGGACCTCGCGGCGCTCAACGGTTCGACGGCGTGGCATTACTTCTTCCCTCCTGCTTTGGCAGCTTGTTGCTTTTGCCGCTTGGTGCCGTACTTGGAGCGACCCTGGTTCCGGCCAGCCACACCCTGGGCGTCCAAAGTGCCGCGGATGACGTGGTAACGCACACCGGGAAGGTCCTTCACACGCCCCCCGCGGATGAGCACCACCGAGTGCTCCTGCAGGTTGTGGCCCTCACCCGGAATGTAGGCGGTCACCTCAATGCCGTTGGTGAGACGCACACGCGCCACCTTCCGCAAGGCGGAGTTGGGCTTCTTGGGGGTCGTGGTGTAAACCCGGGTGCACACCCCGCGCTTCTGCGGGCACCCACGCAAAGCCGGGCTCTTGGTCTTCTCCACGACCTTTGCCCGACCCATTCTTACAAGCTGCGCAATCGTTGGCATCGCAACCTCACTTCACTCCCAAATCGTTCAAGAACCCTCTTCGCTCGACTCCTCTCCCGCCACGGGGCGGGAAAGCCTGCAGATTCTACGCAAGGTTAGGCCATCTGTCAACCGTTTCCTGGCCCGGCCTACTCCTCCACATCCAGGTCATCGTCCAGCACATCGGTGACCGGCGTTTCCTCTTCGGCTTCCTCCTTGGGCAGCTCCTCCGGTGCCGGCGGGGCAATTTGGAAGTAGCGGTAGATCTTGGCGCCCGTGCCGGCGGGGATGAGCCGCCCCACGATGACGTTCTCCTTGAGGCCGTAAAGGTGGTCCACCTTGCCGGAAACCGCCGCTTCCGTGAGCACCCTGGTGGTTTCCTGGAAGGAAGCCGCGGAAACGAAGGACTCGGTGGCCAGAGCTGCCTTGGTAATGCCCAACAGGATCGGGGCGAACTTGGCCGGCTGGCCGCCCAGGCGCTCCACCCTCTCGTTTTCCTCCAGCACCCGGTAGCGGGGCACCTGTTCGTCCAGCAGGAACTCGGTGTCACCGGGATCGGTGATCTTCACGAACCGGCACATCTGCCGCACGATGACCTCAATGTGCTTGTCGTTGATGGAAACGCCCTGGGTGCGGTAGACCTCCTGGATTTTGTCCACCAAGAAGCGCTGCAGCTCGGTTTCGCCCAGCACCGCCAGCACGTCGTGGGGGTCCATGGGACCATCGGTGAGCGGCTCACCGGCCTGCACCAAATCGCCATCCTGCACGATGAGGTGCGCGGTCTTGGGGATGGTGTACTCGCGGATCAAGCCCTCCTTGGCTTCCACCGTGACCTTGCGGGTCCCCCGGCTGGGCTCGGCCACCCGCACCACACCGGAAATCTCGCTCACCACCGCGGCATCCTTGGGCCTGCGGGCCTCAAACAGCTCCACCACCCTGGGCAAACCGCCGGTGATGTCCTTGGTTTTGGTGGTTTCCCGTGGGATCTTGGCGAGCACATCGCCGGGCGATACGCGGTCACCTTCCTTAACCATGAGGTGCGAGCCAATGGCCAGCTGGTAGCGGCGCTCACGGCCGTCATCGGTGCGCACGATGATGGTGGGGATTCGCTTGTCGGCGCCAATGGGCTCCACCACGATGTGGCGGGCGTGACCGGTGGTGCGGTCAATTTCCTCGCGGACGTTTTCCCCCTCCACCAGGTCCACGAACTCCACGGTGCCCGCCACCGTGGTGAGCACCGAAGAGGTGAAGGGATCCCACACCGCCAGCTCGGTGCCTGGCTGGACCTCATCCCCTTCCTTGACCAGCAACACCGATCCGTACACCAGGTTGTAGCGCTCGCGCTCGCGCTCGCGGTCATCCACGATGGCCAGCTTGGCGTTTCGGGATACCACCACCTGCTTGCCTTCGGCGTTGGTGACCAGCTGCACGTTTTTCAGCTTGACCTTCCCCGACCGGGAAGCCACGTGCTTGGATTGCTCGGTAGCCCGGGTGGCGGCGCCACCGTAGTGGAAGGTACGCATGGTGAGCTGGGTACCGGGCTCGCCGATGGACTGGGCCGCAATGATGCCCACCGCCTCGCCCAGCTCCACCAGCTTGCCGGTGGCCAACATGCGTCCGTAGCAAAGCTGGCACACCCCCCGGCGGGTCTGGCAGGTCAAAACCGAGCGGATCTTCACGCGCTCGTAACCGGCATCCTCGATGAGCGCCGCCAGGTCTTCGTCAATTTCCTGGCCGGCCCGGCAGATGATCGTGCCCTCCACCGGGTCCACGATGTCTTCCGCCGCCACACGCCCCACCAGCCGGTCCCGCAGCTTCTCCAAAACCTCGCCGCCTTCGGTGATAGCCGTGACGTAAATGCCGTGATCGGTGCCGCAGTCATGCTCGGTGACGATTACATCCTGGGACACGTCCACCAAACGGCGGGTGAGGTACCCGGAGTCGGCGGTCTTCAAGGCGGTGTCGGCCAAGCCCTTGCGGGCACCGTGGGTGGAGATGAAGTACTGCAACACCGAAAGCCCCTCGCGGAAGTTAGCGGTGATGGGGGTTTCGATGATTTCGCCGGAAGGTTTGGACATCAAGCCCCGCATGCCGGCAATTTGCCGCACCTGCTCCTTGGAACCCCGGGCTCCCGAGTCGGCCATGATGTAAATGGGGTTCATCTCCCGCCGCTCTTCGGCCACCCGCTTCATCTCCTTGAACATGGCATCGGAAACCCCTTCGGTAACGCGATGCCAGATGTCCACGATCTTGTTGTGGCGTTCACCAGCCGTAATGGCACCGGAGCTGCGCTGCCGCTCCACTTCTTCCACGGCCTTGAGTGCTTCCTGAATAATGCGCTCCTTGGCCGGCGGGGTGATCATGTCCCCAGCACCAATGGAAACGCCGGCTTTGGTGGCCCAGGTGAAGCCCAGGTCCTTGAGGGCTTCCAAAAGCTGCACGGTGGTTTCGTGGCCGTAGCGCAGGTACGTGAAGGACACCAGGCTTTGCAAACCGGTCTTCTTGAGCTGCCCGTTGATGAACGGCAAGCCCTGGGGCAAGGCGCTGTTGAAGATCACCCGCCCCACCGTGGTGTCCAGCCGCCACCGCTCCACGTACTGCATGTCGGCGTGCAGCACGTCCTGCTGGTCCGCTTCGGCGGTGAGGTCAATGAGGTAGCCGGTGTACACCAGCTCGATGGGATCTAAGGTGCCGATAAAGCCGTTGGCGTGGGCGAGCAGCACCTCCTCAGGGGTGGCGAAGCTGCGCCGCTTTTCCGGCGATGGCCCCAAGCGTTCCGAGGTGAGGTAGTAAATCCCCAGCACCATGTCCTGGGAGGGCACCGCCAGCGGTTTGCCGGAGGCCGGAGAAAGGATGTTGCGGGGCGCCAGCATGAGCACCCGGGCTTCCAGCTGGGCCAAGGGAGAAAGCGGCACGTGCACGGCCATCTGGTCGCCGTCAAAGTCGGCGTTGTACGCGGCGCACACCAGGGGGTGAATGCGGATGGCCTTGCCCTCCACCAGCACCGGTTCGAACGCCTGGATGCCCAGGCGGTGCAGGGTGGGGGCGCGGTTGAGCAAAATGGGGTGCTCGCGGATCACTTCCTCCAGGGCATCCCAAACCTCCGGGGTGCGCTGGTCCACAAGCTCCTTGGCGAGCTTGACGGTGCTGGCCAGGCCCTTTTTCTCCAGCACGTGGTAAATGAAGGGCTTGAACAGCTCCAGGGCCATCTCCTTAGGCAGGCCGCACTGGTGCAGCTTGAGCTCCGGTCCCACCACGATCACCGAACGGCCGGAGTAGTCCACGCGCTTACCCAAAAGGTTTTGGCGGAAGCGCCCCTGCTTGCCCTTGAGAGCATCGGAGAGGGACTTCAAGGGCCGCCCGTTGGAGCCCTTGATCACCCGCCCTCGCCGCCCGTTGTCAAAGAGGGCGTCCACCGCTTCCTGGAGCATGCGCTTTTCGTTGCGCACGATCACTTCCGGCGCCCGCAGCTCCAGGAGCTTCTTTAGCCGGTTGTTGCGGTTAATGACCCGGCGGTAAAGGTCGTTGAGGTCGGAGGTGGCAAAGCGGCCGCCGTCCAGAGGCACCAGGGGGCGAAGCTCCGGGGGCAAAACCGGGATGACCTCCAGGATCATCCACTCCGGGCGGTTGCCGGACTTGCGGAAAGCCTCCACCACCCGCAGCCTCTTGGCCGCCTTTTGCCGCTTGGCCACGGAAGGCTCGGTGCGCATCTGCAGGCGCAGCTCCGCCGCCAGCTCGTCCAGATCCACCCGCTTGAGGAGCTCCTGGATGGCTTCCGCACCCATCTTGGCCACAAAGGTTTCGCCGTAGGTGCTCTTGAGCTCCCGGTACTGCTCCTCGGTGAGGATTTGCTTTTCCTCCAGCTCCGGCACATCCCCGGGGTCAATGACCACGTAGGCTTCGAAGTAGAGCACCCGCTCCAAATCGCGGATGGTCATGTCCAGGAGCTGGCCGATGCGGCTGGGCAGGCCCTTGAAGAACCACACGTGGGAAACCGGCGCCGCCAGCTCGATATGGCCCATGCGCTCCCGGCGCACCCGCGAGCGGGTGACCTCCACCCCGCACTTGTCGCACACCACGCCCTTGTACTTCATGCGCTTGTACTTGCCGCACAAGCACTCCCAGTCGGTGACCGGGCCGAAAATGCGGGCACAGAAAAGCCCGTCCTTTTCCGGCTTAAAGGTGCGGTAGTTGATGGTCTCCGGCTTCGTCACCTCGCCGTGGGACCAGGACCGGATCTTTTCCGGCGACGCCAAAGACACCCTGATGGCGTCAAAATCGTTGATAGCCCGCGGCTTGGTAAAGAAACCCCTAGCTTGCGGAGGCAGTCCACTCATGTGTCACCTCACGACTCCACCTGGCGCTTGATGAGCTCCACATCCAGCCCAAGGCTCTGGAGCTCACGCACCAGCACGTTGAAAGACTCGGGAAGCCCCGGCTCCTCGGGCACCTTCCCCTTGACGATGGCCTCGTACACCCGGGAGCGGCCATCCACGTCGTCGGACTTCACGGTCAAAAGCTCCTGCAGCGTATAGGCAGCCCCGTAGGCTTCCAGGGCCCACACTTCCATTTCGCCCAAACGCTGACCACCGAACTGCGCCTTACCACCCAAGGGTTGCTGGGTGATGAGGGAGTAAGGCCCAATGGAGCGGGCGTGGATCTTGTCGTCCACCAGGTGCGAGAGCTTCAGCATGTAAATGTAGCCCACGGTTACCCGCTGCTCGAACTCCTCGCCGGTAACGCCGTCCCGGAGCTTTGTCTTGCCGTCTTCAGGCAGACCCGCGCGCCGCAGCCACTCCCGGATCTCTTCCTCGGTGGCGCCGTCAAACACCGGCGAGGCAAAGCGCATGCCCAAAACCTTGCCCGCCCAACCCAGGTGGGTTTCCAGGATTTGCCCCACGTTCATACGGGAGGGCACGCCCAGGGGGTTGAGCACAATTTCCACCGGCGTGCCGTCCTCCAGGAACGGCATGTCCTCCTCGGGAAGCACCACGGAAATCACGCCCTTGTTCCCGTGGCGGCCGGCCATCTTGTCGCCCACCTGCAGCTTGCGCTTCATGGCCACGTACACCTTCACCACCTTGATGACCCCAGGGGGCAACTCGTCGCCAGCGGTGAGCAGCTCGATGCGCTCGCGGTTGAGCTTTTCCAGCACCTGGATTTGCGATTCGGCCTGGCTCACCAAAAGCCGCACCCGCTCCTTGATGGCCACATCGGCCAGGGGCAGCCGCTGCAGCTCGCCCACCGTGAGCCGGTCCACCACTTCGGCGGGAAGCCGCTCGCCGGCTTTGGCCACCAGCTCACCGTGAGCGTCGGCCACATCTTCGGTCACCTGGGCACCGGCCAGAATCTCCCGCAGCTTCTTGTTGCGCTCTTCCAGGATGATGCGCTTTTCGTCTTCGGAGTTCTTGCGGATGCGGGCAATTTCCTGCTCTTCGATGGCCAAAGCTCGGGAGTCCTTTTCCGCACCCCGGCGGGAGAAGATCTTGACCCCCACCACCACACCGGAAATCCCCGGCGGGCACTTCAGGGAGGCGTCCTTCACATCGCCGGCCTTTTCGCCAAAGATGGCACGCAGCAGCTTTTCCTCAGGGGTGAGCTGGGTTTCGCCCTTGGGCGTCACCTTGCCCACCAGGTAGGAGCCCGGCCGCACGTAAGCACCGATGCGGATGATCCCCGCCTCGTCCAGGTCCTTAAGCGCCGACTCCGGCACGTTGGGGATGTCCCGGGTGATTTCCTCCGGCCCCAGCTTGGTGTCCCGGGCCGCCACCTCCAGCTCCTCAATGTGCACCGAGGTGAAGTAGTCCTCCTTCACCAGCTTTTCCGAAACCACAATGGCGTCTTCGAAGTTGTAGCCCCGCCAGGGCATGAACGCCACCAGCACGTTGCGACCTAAGGCCAGCTCGCCGCGGTCGGTGTTGGGCCCATCGGCCAGCACCTGACCCTTCACCACCCTCTGTCCCGGGCGCACGATGGGCTTTTGGTTCACGCAGGTGTTCTGGTTGGAGCGGCGGAACTTGGTGAGGAGGTAAATGTCGGCACCGAAATCCCGTAGCCTGCCGGTTTCCGGGTCCTCGGCTTCCACGCGCACGATGATGCGCTGGGAATCCACGGTGTCCACCACGCCCGAGCGGCGGCAAACGATCACCGCGCCGGAGTCCCGGGCCACCACCTCTTCCAAACCCGTGCCCACGATGGGCGCTTCCGTGCGCAACAGCGGCACCGCCTGGCGCTGCATGTTGGAGCCCATGAGGGCGCGGTTGGCGTCGTCGTGCTCCAAGAACGGGATCAAGGCGGCGGCCACCGAAACCACCTGCTTGGGCGAAACGTCAATGTAGTCCACCTTGTCGCGGTCAATGAGCACGAACTCACCACCGGACCGGGCAATGACCTTTTCGTCCAGGAGGTAGCCGTTTTCGTCCACCCGGGCGTTGGCCTGGGCAATGTTGAGGGTTTCCTCGTCCCAGGCCGAAAGGTAAAACACGTGGGGTTCCACCTTCACCAGACGCTTCTTCTGCTTGGCCAGCTTGGCGTTGACCGCTTCCACCTCTTCCCGCAGCACCACGTCGCCCAGGTTGAATGGGCCATCCCCCTTTTCCACCACCCGCACGTGATCCAGCACCCTCCCGTTTTCCACCTTGCGGTAGGGGGACTCGATGAAGCCGTAATCGTTGATGCGGGCGTAGCAGGAAAGCGAAGAAATCAAACCGATGTTGGGACCTTCCGGGGTTTCAATGGGGCAAATCCGCCCGTAGTGGGTGGCGTGGACGTCCCGCACCTCAAACCCCGCCCGCTCCCGGGAAAGGCCGCCGGGACCCAGAGCGGAAAGCCGCCGCTTGTGGGTGACCTCGGAAAGCGGGTTGGTTTGGTCCATGAACTGCGAAAGCTGGGAGGAACCGAAGAACTCCTTCACCGCGGCCACCACCGGCTTGGCGTTCACCAGGTCGTGGGGCATGGCGTTCTCAATGTCCTGGTGGATGGTCATGCGCTCCTTGATGGCCCGCTCCATGCGCACCAGGCCCACCCGGAACTGGTTTTCCAAAAGCTCACCCACCGCCCGCACCCTGCGGTTGGCCAGCGAGTCAATATCGTCAACGCGCCCCACCTCGCGGGAAAGCTTCATGAGGTAGCGCACCACCGCCACAAAGTCTTCCTGGTCCAGAGTGCGCTGGCTTAACGGCTTGTTCAAGCCCAGCTTGACGTTGAACTTGAAGCGCCCCACCTCGGACAGGTCGTACTTGCGCTCGTCGAAGAACAGCCCTTCAAACAGCGCCTTGGCCGAGTCCTCGGTGGGGGGATCGCCAGGGCGCTGGCGCCGGTAGATTTCCATGATGGCGTCACGTTTGGAGCGGACGTTGTCCTTCTCGATGGTCTTGGTGAGGATTTCGCCCACCAGGTCCCAGCTGGGGAAGGCCACCAGCAGGTTTTGTATCCCCAGCTCCTGGGCATGCTCCAGGATCTCCAACGTGAGCGGCGTGTTGGCTTCGAACAAAAGCTCACCCGTAGTGGGGTTGACCAAATCCTCGGCCAGGATGCCCTCTAGCAAGTTGCGGGGATCCACCTCCACCTTTACCCGCTTCTTTTGGGAAAGCTTGTTCTTGAGATCCGCGGTGAGCTTGAGGCCAGCGAACAGCGTGGGCTCCGCGGCTCGGGTACCGCCTTTGGCTGCCGCCCGCTCCTCCTCCGCAGCCAAAACCCGGTCGTCCAGCTCCAGGGTGGTCTTGCTGCCCAGGTGCAGGGGGAAGGTGTGATAGAAGCTTTGCAGGAGCTGGGCGTTGGTTTCCAAGCCAAGGGCCCGCAGAAACACGGTACCCGGGAAGCGTCGCTTGCGGTCAATGCGCACGTAGAGGATCTGCTTCTTATCGAACTCAAACTCGATCCACGAGCCGCGGTAAGGCACCACCTTGGCCAAAAGGGAGGTGGGGGTTTCATAGGTAAAGGAAACCCCGGGGGAGCGGTGCAGCTGGGAAACCACCACCCTTTCCGTGCCGTTGATGATGAACGTGCCGGTGGCGGTCATCAGCGGCAGCTCGCCAAAGTACAGGTCCTCCTCCTTGATGTCGCGGATCTTGCGCTCCGGCCCTTCTTCAAAGAGCACCAAGCGCACCCGCACCTTGAGCGGTACCGCGTAGGTGAGACCCCGTTCCCGGCAATCATCCTCGGTGAACTGGACCTTGAGGCCCACCGGCGAGTTACAGGTGGAGCAGCGGGGGATGGCGTTGACCGTGGCCTGCCCGCAGTGGGGACACACGGTGGTGAGCTCGTGAGGTTCCGCTGCCTTAATGCGGCTGCCGCAGTGCTCGCAGTTGATCCGCAAGTGCTGGAGACCCGAGAGCTTGCCGCACTTGCATTCCCAGACGCCCAGCTCGTAATGGACGAAGTGCAGCTCACAGGAGGAGCGGAAGTCGGAGAGGGGAAAAACCGAAGTGAAAACCGCTTGCAGCCCTACGTTCTTGCGCTCCTCCGGCAGCAGGTCCATCTGCAGAAACTGCTCGTAGCTGGCCTTCTGCACGGCAATGAGGTTGGGAAGAGGGATGGCCGTGCGAATTTTTGAAAAGCTTACCCTTTCACCCGCTTCCACCACCGAGGTTTTGTCCATGTTGGTATGCTCCTTAAACCTTCATCCCCGAACCTTACGGCCGGGAATCAAACCGGTAACGGCAGAAAAGCGGCGGTCGGGGCACACGCCCCCCGCCTGGCTTCGGCGCAGGTGAGAACACCCCTCCCGGCTTTGTATCCATCGCCAGCGGGGAGAACCCAACGCACCAAGCGAACGTCCGTCGCCTTTCGCCTGCCTCCTCAGCCAATTATACTCTCTTCGGCAGCGCTTCGTCTGCGCCCGCAACTTAAACAATCTTGACCTTGGCGCCAGCCTCTTCGAACTTCTTCTTGATTTCCTCGGCCTCTTGCTTGGAAACGCCTTCCTTCACCTTGGCCGGGGCGCCTTCCACCAAGTCCTTGGCTTCCTTCAAGCCAAGGGAAGTCACCTCGCGCACCACCTTGATGACGTTGATCTTCTTGTCACCGGCATCTTCGAGGATGACGTCAAACTCGGTCTTCTCCTCAGCAGGCTCCGCTGCCGCAGCTGCGGCTCCGGCGCCAGCCATCGCCACCGGCATGGCTGCCGCGGCCGCAGAAACCCCGAACTCCTCCTCCAGAGCCTTCACGAGGTCGTTGAGTTCGAGGACGGTCATGTTTTTGATTTGCTCGACAATTTCTTGAATCTGCGCCATTGTTCTTCTCCTTTGCTCCTCTTATTTTAGCCACTTGCTGGCTAATTCTGCTGCTTGTTATCGGCAATTTGCTTGACGGTTACCGCCAAGCTCCTCAAAGGCCAATTCAAAGCCACCACCAGACGACGCATGGGCGATTGCAGCAGGAACAACAGCCGGGCCACCAGCTCTTGCTTGCTGGGGAGGCTGGCGATTTGCTGAGCGCCCGCTGCGTCCAAAAGCTGCCCTTCCACCCAGGCGCCCCGGAACTTCAGCTTGTCGTGCCCCTTGGCGAACTCCGAAAGCACCTTCGCGAGAGCCACAACGTCCTTGTTGGTGTAGGCCACCGCCGTGGGACCCACAAAGAGCTTGCTCACCGGCTCGTTGGGGGTGCCGCTCAGGGCAATCCTGGCCAGGGTGTTCTTCACCACCAGGTAGCTGGCCTCAGCTTCCTTCACCTTGCGCCGCAGCTCGGTGACCTCAGCCACCGTAAGCCCCGTGAAGTCCACCACAAACACTCCAGCGGCCGGCACCAACGCCGACTTGAGAAGTTGCAGTTGCTGTTCTTTTTGCTCGCGTGTCAGCATGGCTTCTTCCTCACTTGGCCTCAAGCTGGGCCAGATCCAGGGGCACACCCGGGCTCATGGTGGAAGACAAGACCGCCGAGTGCACGTACCGCCCCTTGGCCGCCGGCGGCTTGGCCTTGATGACGGCCGAAATGAGCGTTTGGGCGTTTTCCTCCAGCTGATCCAGGGAAAAGGAAATCTTGCCCAGGGGTGCGTGCACGATGCCGGTCTTGTCCACCCGGAACTCCACCTTACCCGCCTTGATTTCACGGACCGCCTTGCCCACCTCGGTGGTCACGGTGCCGGTTTTGGGGTTGGGCATGAGCCCACGGGGGCCCAGGATCTTCCCGAGCTTGGAGAGGTGCCGCATCATGTCTGGAGTGGCCACCACCGCATCGAAATCCAGCCAGCCGTTTTGGATTTTCTCCACCGCCTCCTCGCCCATCACGAAGTCGGCGCCCGCCTCTTCGGCTTCCTTCGCGGCATCCCCGGTAGCCACCACCAGAACCCGCTTGGTCTTCCCAGTACCGTGGGGCAAAAGCACGGTGCCCCGCACCATTTGGTCGGCGTGCCGGGGATCCACACCCAGGCGCATGGCCAGCTCCACGGTCTCGTCGAACTTGGTGTAGTGCATTTCCTTCAACAGCTCGAGCGCCTCCCGAAGCTGGTACTTTTTGGGCTCAAGCTTGGCCTTTGCGGCAAGGTATTTCTTGGAGCGCTTCATGGCACCACCTCGATGCCCATGCTACGGGCCGTCCCCTCGATGGTGCGGATGGCCGCCTCCAGCGAGGTTGTGTTGAGGTCGGGAAGCTTCGTGCGGGCAATTTCCTCCACCTGCGCACGGGTGACCTTCCCCACCTTGACCCGGTTCGGCTCACCGGAACCCTTTTCCACCCCCGCCGCTTTGGCAAGCAAGAAGGAAGCCGGCGGCGTCTTGGTGATGAACGTGTAGGTGCGGTCCGAGTACACGGTAATCACCACCGGGATGATGGTCCCGGCCATCTTTTGCGTCCGGGCGTTAAAGTTCTTGCAAAAGTCCATGATGTTTAGGCCGTGCTGGCCCAGCGCCGGACCCACCGGGGGCGCCGGGTTGGCTTGCCCCGCGGGAATCTGCAGTTTGATGTACGCCACGATCTTCTTAGCCATGGCTTCTTACCCCACCTTCTGAACTTGTGTGAACTCCAGCTCCACCGGTGTGGAACGACCAAAAATCGTCACCATCACCCGCACGGTGGAGCGGTCCAAGTTCACGTCATCCACAACCCCTGTGAAGCTGGCAAAGGGGCCATCGGTAATGCGAACCTGCTCGCCCTTTTCGAACACGTACTTGGGCTTGGGTTTTTCCTTGGCGGCCACCACCTGGTGGAGCATTTGCTCCACCTCTTCATCGGTGAGCGGCGTGGGCTTTTTCCCCGAGCCCACGAACCCCGTGACCCGCTGGGTATTGCGCACCAAATGCCACGCCTCATCCCCGCGCTTGGGGTCGTCCAGGTCAATTTGCACCAGGATGTAGCCCGGAAAAAGCTTCCGTTCCACCTCCCGCCGCTTGCCACCCCGCACCTCCACCACGGTTTCGGTGGGGATGCGGATTTCACCGAACAAATCAGCCATGCCCAGCGCTTCAATGCGCTGCTCCAAAGCCCGCTTCACGGTTTCCTCGAAACCGGTGTAGGTGTGGACGATGTACCAACGCAAAGGCATGGCTGAGATAATCCCTTCCTTAACTCAAAACCTTAAAGACCCACTTCACCAGGTTCAGAAAAAGCAGGTCGCAAAGGTACAAAAAAATGCCAAAGAAAAACGAAGCAGCAATGACCACCACAGTCGTCGCCAGCGTTTCGTCCCGGGACGGCCACGTGACCTTCTTGGTTTCCGCCGAGACCTCCCGGAGGAATGTCTTAACCCGCTCCCACCATTTCATGCCGTATGCCTCCCGGGGGTTTCCGTGGCAGGCCAGGAGGGACTCGAACCCCCAACCACCGGTTTTGGAGACCGGGACTCTACCAATTGAGCTACTGGCCTGCGCCCCATGACCTTACTTCACCTCTCGGTGCAGCGTGTGACGACGGCAGAACTTGCAGTACTTCTTGAGCTCCAGCCGCGCCGTTTGCTTTTTTTTGTTGCGGGTGGCGGTGTAGTTCCGCCGCTTGCAGTCGCCACACGCCAGCATCACGTTTTCACGCATACGCGCCCCCTAGCCGAAACCGGCCGGCTCTTACTCCACAATCTCGGTCACGGTGCCGGCGCCGACGGTTCGGCCGCCTTCGCGGATGGCAAAACGAAGACCCTGCTCCAACGCAATGGGCGTAATCAACTCCACCTCGATCTCCACGTTGTCCCCAGGCATCACCATCTCTACACCCGCCGGCAACTTCACACTCCCCGTCACATCCGTCGTCCGGAAGTAAAACTGCGGCCGGTACCCGTTAAAGAACGGCGTGTGCCGCCCCCCTTCCTCCTTCGTCAAAACGTACACCTGCCCCTTGAACTTCACATGCGGCGTAATGCTCCCAGGCTTCGCCACCACCTGGCCACGCTCCACCTCGTGCTTCTCCGTTCCCCGCAGCAAGATCCCAATGTTGTCCCCAGCTTGCCCCTGGTCCAACAGCTTCCGGAACATCTCCACACCCGTCACCACCCGCTTAAACGTCGGCCGAAACCCAACGATCTCCACCTCATCCCCAACCTTCACAATCCCTCGCTCCACTCGCCCCGTCACCACCGTCCCGCGCCCCGAAATCGAAAACACATCCTCAATGGGCATCAAGAACGGCTTGTCAATGTCCCTCACCGGCTCCGGCACGTAATCATCCAACGCCTGAATCAAATCCCATATGCACTTCGCATCCGGATGATCCGGCGAGTCCGCAAGCCCAGCCTTCAACGCACTCCCGCGAATCACCGGCACCTCATCCCCAGGAAAATCGTACTGGCTCAACAGCTCCCGCACCTCCAACTCCACCAAATC
>NZ_JMFG01000030.1:17670-18043 GCF_000687145.1 Thermoanaerobaculum aquaticum | reverse complement strand
TTGCCCGGCCTCTTGCGGTTCCTCCAGCTCCCCCAGGCGGGAGAGCAGGCGCACATCGGTGGCAAAGCGGTAAGCCGACTGTGCCAGGCCGGAAATGGGTGCCAGCAGGTAAAACTCCACCTTGCGCGGAGAGGTTTGCCCGGTCACCGGGTAGGTACCGGGGAAGCCAAAAGCCTGGGCAATGCGCCGGTCCAGCTCTTCCACCTTTTCGTGGCTGCCCAGAAGCTCCAGAAACGAAGCTTGCGTTCCCGTGGTGCCTTTGGCGCCGCGCAGGAGCAGCTTGTCTTTTTCGTCTTCCAGGTGCTGCAAGTCCAAAAGCACATCGTAAAGCCAGAGACAGGCCCGCTTGCCCACGGTGGTGGGTTGTGCCGGC
>NZ_JMFG01000030.1:0-17645 GCF_000687145.1 Thermoanaerobaculum aquaticum | reverse complement strand
CAAAGCCGCCACCACCGCCGCCCCGCGGGCGAGGATGAGGTGCGCGGCTTCCCGCAGCAGCAGCAAATCGGCGTTATCGGTGACGTAGCAAGAGGTGGCACCCAAGTGGAGCCAGGGGCCGGCGGCGGGAGCTACTTCCGCCAGGGCGCGGATATGGGCCATCACGTCGTGGCGGGTTTCCCGCTCCAGCTCCGCCGCCCGCGCCATTTCCGCATCGGTGGGCTGCAGGTGGGCGCTCAGCTGCTCCAAGGCTTCGGCGGGAATGGATAAGCCCAGCTCTTTTTGGGCGCTCATGAGGGCCAGCCACAGCTTGCGCCACAGGAAAACCCGCCGGCGGGGGGAAAAGAGCTCCCGCATGGCCTTAGAGGCGTAGCGGGTCGTCAGGGGATGCACGAACTCGTCCATGCCGCCATTGTGCCACGGCTGCAGCCAACCTCCCAGTTAGCAAAGGGGCGATGGAAACCCACGTTTAGCGATTTGCCTTCGCGCGCGCCGACGGAAGAACCCGCGACGGAGCGGAGGTCCCACACGGTTTTGCTCCTTGGGGGCTCCAGCGTTTGCCGGCGGGGCCGGTGCTCCTGCGCCAGCTGTTTTCTTGTGACGCGCACCAAAGGGTGGGTCCGGCTTTTGGCAAAGGAAACCGAGAAAAGTCTGGATTCGGCGCGAGGTCCACCTTGACCCCTTTGTGACGCAAAGGCACAATGTCGGCTCCGGGGGGACCCGGGGAGGTGGCGGTGAGCGACGCCAGAAAGCCCATAGCGGTGATCGCCTTTGGTGGCAACGCGCTGTTACGGCCGCAAGATCACGGAACCCAGGAAGAGCAGTTCACCTTAGCGTGGAAAGCCACCCGGTGGCTCGCCGAAATCATCCACCGGGGTTACGAGCTGGTGATTGTGCACGGCAACGGCCCACAGGTGGGGAACATCATGATCCAGGTGGAGGAAGCCATCACCAAAATCCCTCCGCAAACGCTGGACGTGTGCGTGGCACAAACCGAGGGCTCCATTGGCTACATGCTGCAAAACCAGCTGCGGAACCGCCTGCTCGAGGAGCAAATTGCCAAGCCGGTGGTGACTGTGCTCACCGAGGTGGAGGTTTCCAGGGAAGATCCGGCTTTTGAAAACCCCTCAAAGCCGGTGGGCCCTTACTTCACCGCCTACCGGGCCAACCAGCTCATGCAGGAGCAGGGGTGGCTTATGGTGGAAGATGCGGGGCGCGGCTGGCGCAAGGTGGTGCCCTCGCCGGTGCCCAAGCGCATCCTGGACGTGGAGGTGGTGAAGCACCTGGTGGCCTCCGGTGCGGTGGTCATTGCCTGTGGTGGCGGAGGCATTCCCGTGTACCAGGACGTGGGCGGCTACTTCCGGGGTGTGGAAGCAGTGATTGACAAGGACTACTCGGCTTCGCTTTTGGCCCAGGAGCTCTGCGCCGATCTCTTCATCATCCTCACGCAGGTGCCGCAGGTGGCGGAAAACTACGGGCGTCCCAACCAGCGCTGGTTGGATCGGCTGACCGTGAGCAAGGCCAAGGAAATGCTGGAGGCGCACCAGTTCCCGCCGGGGTCCATGGGCCCCAAGATCCGCGCCGCCGTGCAGTTTGTGGAAAAAACCGGCAAGGAAGTGCTGATTACCGACGCCGAGCATCTCAAAGATGCTCTGGCGCGCAAGGCCGGGACGTTTCTGGTTCCCGATGGCAAGGAGGATTGAGCATGTTTCGCAACCCATGGCAGCGTCACAAGGACCTCATTTCCATTCACGATTTGACCGCCGAAGAGGTGGAGGCGCTTTTTCAGCTCGCGGAAAACGTTAAGGCGCGCCCGGACCGCTACCGTTCAGCCCTGGCCGGTAAGACCCTGGCCATGATCTTCGAAAAGGCCTCCACCCGCACCCGGGTTTCCTTTGAAGTGGGCATGTACCAGCTGGGAGGCCTGGCCACGTTCCTCTCCAGCCGCGACATTCAAATTGGCCGCGGGGAAACCATCCACGACACCGCCAAGGTGCTTTCCCGTTACGTGGACGGCATCATGGCCCGCACCTTTGCCCATGAAACCGTAACCGAGTTAGCCCGCCACGCCACGGTGCCGGTGATCAATGGTCTCACCGACCTGCTGCACCCCTGCCAGGCCCTCACCGATTACTTCACGGTGCGGGAGAAGTTCGGCAACACCAAAGGGCTCACCTTGGCTTACGTGGGCGACGGCAACAACATGTGCCACTCCCTGATGTTTGGCGGCCCCAAGGTGGGCATGCACGTGCGGGTGGCCACTCCCAGGGATTACCGGCCCAAGGCGGAAATCGTGGAGCTGGCCAAGAAGGATGCCGCTGCCGCCGGCACCACCATCGAGATCTTTGACCGTCCGGAGGAAGCGGTGGCCGGCGCCCACGTGGTGTACACCGACGTGTGGGCGTCCATGGGCCAGGAGGCGGAAGCGGAAAAGCGCAAGCGGGATTTTGCCGGGTTTCAGGTAACCCCTGAGCTCATGGCGCTGGCGGACAGGAAGGCCATCTTCATGCACTGCTTGCCCTGCCATCGGGGGGAGGAAGTGCACGAAGCGGTGGCTGACGGTCCCTGGTCGGTGATCTTTGACGAAGCCGAAAACCGCCTCCACGTGCAAAAGGCGATTTTGCTTTTGCTCCTGAACCGCTAGCGCTTGGGCTCGGCGCTGAGCCTGGCCTCCAGTTTGGCTACCGAAGCCTGTACGTGCGTGGCTCTCGGGTCGCTGCTGTGCTTGGCCAACCAGGACTTCTTGGCGGCCAGCGCTTCGGCAAGGCGGCCGGAAAGGGCGTAAGCGTCGGAAATTTCCAGCTCCAGATCCAGCTGGCTTTGGGAAAGGGTGAGTGCCCGTTGGAAGTGCTCCAGTGCCCGTTGCCCTTGGCCCAGGGCAAGCAGGCTTTGTCCCAATAGCGCTTCCGCAGCTGCGGAGGTGGGATCGGCCAGCACCGCTTGCTCGGCCATGGGCGCCGCTTCGTGGTAGCGGCCAGTGTCGTAAAGCAGCGCGGCGAGGTTGAAGCGGGAGTAAAAGTCAAAGGATTCGGCCTGCAGGGCCTGGCGGAAAGCCGCTTCGGCCCCCTCCAAATCCCCGGCCAGCCGCAGGTGCACCCCCAGGTTGTTGTACGCCGGGGCGTACCGGGGGTCGGTGGCTGCGGCTTGGCGCAGCAGCTCCAGGGCCTTTTGCGTTTGCCCCTTGCGGGCCGCTTCCAGCCCTTCCTGCATGAGCTTGCGGGCCTGCCGGCGCTGCTTGCTTTCGGGTTTCACCTCGGTGGCCGGCCGGGGGTCCTTGCGCAACACGATGTCCAGGCGCTCTTTGGCCAAAATACCGGTACGGGTGGACCACGGCAAAAACCCATCGGCTTTCACACGGATTTCCCACACCTCGCTGCGCTGGGGGAGGGCCAGGGCGTAAAAGCCCTGGGAGTCGGTGACCGCGTAGTCGGAGCGAAACTCGCTGTTGAGGTACACCTCCACCATGGCGTTAGCAATGGGTTGGCCGTCCACGGTGGTGACGTAGCCAAAGATCGCCGGTCGGCCCGGGGGCAGGTTGTTCACGAACCCCCAGGAGGAGGTGTTCTCTTGCGCGAGGGTCCCACCGGCCACCAGCAAACCTAACAGGGTGAAAAGCTTTTTCATGATGATCCTCCGTTGCTTTTTAACGCCCGGGGTTGCCCTTTCATTCCTTGGGGGGTGGGGGCGGCACTTGCGCCAACACCCTTTCCAGCTCCTGCACAAACTGGGGGTGCGGGGTAACCTTCAAAGCCCTGGCGGCCTCCAGGTGCTCCTTGGCAGCCCAGGGATCCCCCTCGGCTAACAGCGCCACCGCCAGGTTGTAATGCGCCGGGCCGTTTTTGGGGTCCAGGGCCAGGCAGAGGTAAAGCTCGTTGATGCCGCCGGGGCGGTCGCCGCTGCGGAGGCGGGCCAGGCCCAAAAGGTAAAAGACCTCCGCGGGGATGCCGGCCATGGTTTCCACCTGCCAGCGGCGCCGGGCCAAAAACTCTTCAGTGGCGACACGTGTGCGGGCCAGGTTGGTCATGGGGGAAAGGCCGGAAGTGGGGCGGCCTCCCGCCCCCGTAGCTGGGGTTTTCCCCTGCTGCAAGCGCATGAGGTCGGCAAACTGCCGGGCGCGGTCGGCCGCTTCCTGGCGGGCCTCCAGCTCGGCGGAGGCGGCGATTTGCTGCCAGCGCACGTAGCGCTCCTGGGCTTCTTCCAAAACCGGGATGGCTTCCTGGAAGCGCTGGGCCAGACAAAGGACCCGCCCCAGGCCCAAATAGGGGGTGGGAAGCTCGGGGTACACCTCCATGGCCTGCCGGAAGCGCTGCTCGGCCCCTGACAGGTCGCCCTTTTGCAGGAGCTTTTGCCCTTCCGCTACCCGGCTGCGGGCCAGCGCCACCCGCGACGCGTCCTGGCCCCAAAGCGGTTGGGTGGCTATCGCCAGTAACAGACAAAATCCCACCAGCTTCACGGTTTGATTTTACCCCCGCCGGCGGGGTAAAGCGCCAAAGTGGCTCCCCTACCAGGCTCGGGTGGCTTGCAGGCTTGTGTAAACTGGCATGCCGGTTGCTTGTCTTAAAGCCGCTGCCCGACCGCGGCAGCGCTGGGGAGGTGCCCGTGATCGAAGTCCAAGACCTAACCAAACGTTACTTTGACCGCGAGGTGGTGAAGTCGGTGAGCTTTTTCGTTCCGGAAGGCGAGGTGTTGGGCTTTCTAGGCCCCAACGGTGCGGGAAAGACCACCACCATGCGCATGATTTGCGCCTACCTGCCGCCTACCGCTGGCACCGTCAAAGTGGCGGGGGTGGACTTGGCCCAGGATCCGCTGGGTGTGCGCTCGCGCATCGGTTACCTTCCGGAAAACGTGGCCCTGTACCCGGAAATGCGGGTGGAGGAGTTCTTGCGCTTCCGGGCGGCCATTGAGGGGGTCCCGGCCAAGGAGGTTCCCGAGCGCCTGGCTTACGTAATTGACCGCTGCATGCTGGGCGATGTCCAGCGGCAGGTGATCGGTACGCTTTCCAAAGGGTACCGGCAGCGGGTGGGGTTGGCGGCTGCCCTCATTCACAAGCCGCCGGTGCTCATCCTGGACGAACCCACGGTGGGCCTGGACCCCAGGCAAATCGTGAAGATCCGCGAGCTCATCGTGGAGCTGGGGCGGGATCACACGGTGATCCTCTCCACCCACATCCTGCCGGAGGTGGAGCAGGTGTGCCGGCGGGTGCTCATCATTGACCAGGGGCAAATCGTGGCCGATGGTACCCCGGACGCCCTGCGCACCGGCTTTTCCGGGCTTTCGGCGGTGACCGTGGAGCTAGAAGGCGCCGACGGCACGGCAGCGGCCGAGGTGCTATCCCGTCTGGAAGGGGTGGAAAAGGTGGAGGTGCTGACCGACGGCCGTTTCCAGCTTTCAGTACGGGATGGCAAGGCGGTGCGGCGGGAGGTCTTTCGTGCCGCGGTGGCCAGGGGCTGGCAAATCCTGGAGCTTTCCCAGTCGGTGCCCAGCTTGGAGGACGTGTTCCTGCGCCTCACCACCCGCGAGGAGGTGGAGGCGGAAGCTGCCGGGGAGGTGAGCCATGCGTAAGCTTTGGGCCATCATCAAGCGCGAGCTTTTGGCGTACTTTTCTTCGCCGTTGGCCTACGTGGTGCTGACCGCCTTTTTGTTCGTCAACGGCTTTGTCTTCTGGCTCATCGTTGCTTACCTTAACGACCCCAGGACCCGCGCCATGGCGCCGCTTCGTTTGCTGTTTGGCGGCACCATGTACTTTTGGCTGTTGCTTTTGTTCGTGGTGCCGGTGATCACCATGCGGCTTTTGGCGGAAGAGCGGCGCACCGGCACCATTGAGCTTTTGCTCACGGCACCGGTCACCGAAGGGCAGGTGGTGGTGGGCAAGTTCCTGGCTGCCTGGCTTTTTTACCTCTTCCTCTGGCTGCCCACTTTGGTGTACGTGGGCATCCTCTCAAGCTACGCCACCATTGATTTTGGGCCGGTGGCTGCCGGGTACCTGGGCATTGCTCTTTTGGGCTTGCTTTTTGCGAGCGTCGGGGTGTTTACTTCGGCTTTGGCAAAAAACCAAATCGTTGCCGCCATTTTTGCCTTTGCCGCGCTGGTGGTGGTGTTTTCCGTGGGGCTTATTGAAAACCTAGTCACCAACCCCATTTGGAAAAACGCCCTGTCCTACATGAACCTCTGGGACCACATGGACGACTTTGCCAAGGGCCTGGTGGATACCCGGCGGCTGGTTTACCCGGTGAGCCTTTCGGCCTTTTTCCTGTTCCTGTCGGTGAAGGCCCTGGAAGCGGTGAAGGGGAGGTAGCCGTGCGCAAGGAAAAGGTGTTTTTTGCGTCCACGCTGGTTATTGGCGCGGTTTTGGTGTTGGCCTTGGTGGGCATGGTGAACTGGCTTTCCTACCGGCATTACTTCCGGTGGGATTGGACCCGCGCCAAGGTTTACTCGCTTTCCGAAAAGACCCTCAACGTGCTGAAGGGTGTGAAGGAACCGGTGCGGGTTGTGGTGTTCATGACCGGCACCACCCCGCTTTTTGACCAGGTGAAGGAGCTGTTGGGCCGCTACCAGGCGGCTTGCCCCAAGCTGGCGGTGGAGTTCATTGACCCCGACCGCGATCCCCTGCGCACCCGCCAGCTGGCCCAGGAGTTTGGGGTTTCCATGGCCAACACCGTGGTGTTTGCCCAGGGTGACCGCAAGAAGTACGTGAGCTCCGATCAAATTGCCGAATACGACTATACCGGCATGCAGTTTGGCCAGGCCCCCAAGATCAAGGCCTTCAAAGGTGAAGAGCAGTTTACTTCCGCGATTCTCCAGGTGACCAACCCCAAGGTGCCCAAAGCTTACTTCACCTCCGGCCACGGGGAGCACGACCTGGAGGGCTGGGACGAGGGGGGGCTTTCCCAGCTCAAGGAGCTTTTGAAGCGGGACAACTGGGAAACCGCCAAGCTTCCGCCTTTTTCCACCAGCATTCCGGAAGACTGCGATCTGTTGGTGGTGGCCGGGCCCACGGCGCCTTTTGCCCCGGTGGAAAAGCAAGCCATTGAGGCTTTCCTGGAAAAGGGAGGCAGGCTCTTAGCGCTTCTGGATCCGGTGCTCCCCGGCCGCCAGCAAGCCTCCGGGCTGGAGGAGCTGTTGGCCAAGCGGGGCGTCAAGGTGGGCAACGACCTGGTGGTGGACCCCGAACGGAGGCTGCCGTTTTTTGACCTCTCGGCGGTGTTCGTGAACGAGTTCCGGGCTCACCCCACGGTGGATGGGCTCAAAGGCATGGCGGTGCTTTTGCCGGTGGCCCGCTCGGTGAGCACCCAGCAGGCCCAGGGGGCGAAAACCACGGTACTGTTCACCACCTCTTCTGCCGGTTTTGGTGAAACCGACCTGGAGGGGCTTCTTTTGCGCCGCACGGTGGAGAAAAACCCCAACGACACCCCGGGACCGGTTTCGCTGGCGGTGGCAGCGGAACCGGAAAAGGCCGAAGGCCCGGCCTGGCGCCTGGTGGTGGTGGGGGATTCGGACTTCGCCACCAACGGCCAGCTGGCCAACGCCGGCAACGCCAACCTGGCCATGAACCTGGTTAACTGGTTGGGGCAAAAGGAGCAGAGCCTGGGCATTGCCCCCCGCCAGCCGGAGCAGGTGAACCTCGTGCTTTCCGCCGGCCAACTGAAGGCCATCATGCTGATTTCGCTGGTGGGGCTTCCGGCTCTGGGCATCGTTTTGGGCGTGGTGGTTTGGTGGCGGCGTCGGCGGTAGGAGGCGTGCCATGCGTTTGGGTCGTCTCATTGCGTTAGCCCTGGTGGTCTTTGGGCTTTTCGCTTTCATTTGGTTTTACGAGCGCAAACAACCCACCACCGAAGAGCTCCAGGAGCGGCAAGGCAAGCTTTTCCCCACCATGGAAACCGAAAAGGTGCAAACGCTTGTCCTTCACAACGCCCACGGGGAGTTTGAGTTCAAGAAGGAAGGGGATAGCTGGCAGCTCACCCGGCCGGTGAAGGACCAGGCCAACCAGGGGGCCGTATCCGGCTTGCTTTCCCAGCTTGCCAACCTCAAGGCCGAGAGGACCCTGCCCCGCTCGGAGGTGAAGCTTGCCGATTACGGGTTGGAAAAGCCGGAAAGGTGGGTGCGGGCTGCCGATGCTGCCGGGCATACGTTCAAGGTGAGCTTTGGCAGCGAGCTGCCTTTGGGCAACACCGCTGCCGCCCTCACCGACGGCAGCCAGGTCTTCCTGGTGAGCAAGTGGATCCTCTCGGATTTGGACAAGGACCTGGCCGGCTGGCGCTCCAACGAGCTTTTGGGCTTCTTCACCAGCGACGTGAACGCGCTCACGGTGGTGGGGCCCTCCGGGCGGTGGGCTGCCGCCCGGGCCGGCAACGGCTGGCAGCTCACCGAGCCGTTTGCTGACCTGGCGGAAAGGGAAGAGGTGGAAGGGGTGCTTGCCGACCTCTCCGGGGCCCGCATCAAGGAGTTTTTGGACCAGGGTTTTGACCTGAAGGCTTTGGGTTTGGAAGCCCCCCGCTTCACCGTGACCCTGGTGCGCAAGGAGGGCTCGCCGCTCACCCTGGCCTTTGGCCAGGAGCGGGACAAAGAAGGGGCCAGGCAGGTGGCCTGCCGGCGGGGGGAGCGGGTGTTCTGGGTGGAGGCTTCGGCCACCAGCCACCTGGTCAAGGAGCCGGCGGCGTTCCGTTCCGGTAAGCTCCTGCAGTTTTCCACCTGGCAGGTGGACAAGCTGGAGCTGGAGCGGGGCCAGGAAAAGGCCACGCTGGAGCGCAAGGAGGGGGTGTGGCGCAGCAACCAGGGGGAGGTGGATTCGGGGCCGGTGTTTTCGCGGCTCAACACGCTTTCCGAGCTCAAAGTGCTGGCCTTTGATCAAGTTGAGCCTTCCGGCGAGCCGCTGGGCCGGGTGCACCTTGTGGGCCAGGAAGGCCTGGACGTCACCGCCAGCTTTTACCCCGGCTCTAAGCCCGAAGAGGTGCTGGCGGTGGTGAAGGGGCGCCCCAAGGCCCTGGCCGTGGACAAGGCCAAAGTGGAAGAGGTGCTTTCGGGCCTCAAGGAGCTGGCCAAGCCCAAGCCCACGCCCACCCCGGCAAAGTGAGCCTGGGTTTTCCCCCTGGCGGTTGACGAAAGACGCCGAAGGCTTTACGGTTTCGGTTTGCTGCCACAGGCAGCGTGAGGGGAAGGCATGTACAAGGACACGTTGAACCTACCGGCCACCGCGTTTCCAATGAAAGCCGAGGCGGCCAAGAAGGAGCCGGAACGCCTCGCCCGCTGGGAAGCGGAGCGCTTGTACGAAAAGATCCGCCAGGCCCGGGCGGGAAAGCCCAAGTTCTTGCTGCACGACGGCCCGCCCTACGCCAACGATCACATCCACATGGGCACCGCCCTCAACAAGATCCTCAAGGACCTGGTGGTGCGCTCCCGCAGCATGATGGGGTTTGATACCCCCTTTGTGCCGGGGTGGGACTGCCACGGCTTGCCCATCGAGCACAAGGTGGACCGCGAGCTGGGGGCCCGCAAGGCCGGCATGAGCGATCTGGAGATCCGCGCCGCCTGCCGTTCTTACGCGGAGCGCTTTGTGTCCGTGCAAAAGGAGGAGTTCCGGCGCCTGGGTTGCCTGGGGAGCTGGGAAAACCCTTACCTCACCATGTCCCCGCGCTACGAGGCGGATATTGCGGCAGCGTTGGGCAAGGTGGTGGAAGCGGGGCTTTTGTACCGGGAACGCAAGGCCATCCGTTGGTGCTGGAGCTGCCGCACCGCTTTGGCGGAAGCGGAACTGGAGTACCAAACCAAGCGCGACCCTGAAATCACCGTGGCCTTTGCCGCCAGCAACCCCGGCGAGGTGCGGGCGCGCTTTGGGCTTGGCGGCCAGGAGCCGGTGTTTTTCGTGATTTGGACCACCACCCCCTGGACCATCCCATCTAACCTGGCTGTGGCCGTGCATCCGGAGGCCAGCTACGTGCTGTGGGATACGCCCAAAGGGGCGCTGGTGGTGGCGGAAAGGCTTTTGGAGCCTCTCCAGCAAAGCCTCGGGCTTACCGGAGCGGTTTTGGGGAAGACCACCGGTGCTTCACTGGTGGGGCTTGCCTACCGCCACCCCCTGGCCCCCGAGCACCGGGTGCGCGTCCCCGAAGGGGCTTCGGTGTTTCGGGTGGTGGCGGCGGACTACGTGACCCTGGATACCGGTACCGGCCTGGTGCACATTGCCCCGGGTCACGGCGAGGAGGACTTCCGCACCGGCAAGGTTGCCGGTTTGCCGGTGCTCTCGCCGGTGGACGAAGCCGGCCGCTACACCCCGGAGGTGGAGGCCCTGGCCGGCAGCCACGTGTTTAACGCCAACCCGGTGATTACCGGTCTTCTGCAGCAAGCCGGGGCTTTGCTTCTGGCCACCGAAGGCAGCCACGAGTACCCCCACTGCTGGCGCTGCCGGAAGCCGGTGATCTTCCGGGCCACCGAGCAGTACTTCATTGCCCTCACCCCCGACGCCACCCCCCACGCCCGCCTGAACCTGCGGGAAGAGGCCCTGGCGGCCATCCAGAAGGTCACCTGGGTGCCCCGCTGGGGGCAGGAGCGCATTACCGGCATGGTGGCCAACCGCTTCGAGTGGTGCGTGTCCCGCCAAAGGCGCTGGGGCTCGCCCATCAACGTGCTGGTGTGCGCGTCCTGCGGCCACATTTGGCCGGACGGTGGGGATCAGGAGCAGGCCCGGCGCTTTTTTGCCAGGGTGGAGGAGCTTTTCGCGCAAGAGGGGGCCGATGCCTGGTACCGCCACCCGGTGAGTACCTTTGCTCCCGAGGGTTTGGTTTGCTCCCGCTGCGGTAGCAGGGAGTTTGCCAAGGAGCACGACATCCTGGACGTGTGGTTTGACTCCGGTGCTTCCCATTACGCGGTTTGCGACAACGGCCGCTTTGACGGGCTCTCCTGGCCTGCCGACCTGTACCTGGAGGGGCACGATCAGTACCGGGGCTGGTTCCAGTCCTCACTGCTGGTGGGTGTGGTCACCCATGGGAAGGCGCCGTACCGCACGGTGGTGACCCACGGCCACGTGCTGGACGCCCAGGGGCGGAAGATGTCCAAATCCCTGGGCAACGCGGTTTCCCCCATGGAGGTGACCAAGAAGTTCGGGGCGGATGTGCTGCGGCTGTGGGTGTGCTCGGTGGATTTCCGCGAGGACATGCCGTTTTCCTTCGACTCCATGGAGCGGGTGGCGGAGTCCTACCGCAAGATCCGCAACACCTTGCGCTACCTCCTGGCCAACCTGGCGGGCTTTGACCCGCAAGCCCACGCCTTGCCGCTGGCGGAGCTTCTGCCCCTGGACGCGGCTTTCTTAAGGCGGGCCAAAAAGCTTGCGGAAAAGCTCTGGCGCGCGTACGAGGCCTACGAGTTCCACGCCGTTTACCACGCTTTGGTGAACTTTTGCGCGGTGGACCTTTCGGCTCTGTACCTGGACATGCTCAAGGACCGCCTTTACTGCTCGCACCCCGCTTCCCGGGAGCGGCGCTCGGCGCAAACCGCCCTTTACCACCTGGCCCGCATGCTTTTGACCTTTATTGCTCCGGTTTTGCCGTTTACCGCCGACGAGGCGTACGAGTACCTTCCGGGGGAAAAGCTCCCCTCGGTACACCTGGAGGAGTTCGAAAAGCTCGAGGGCCTCCCGGAAGACCCCGAGCAGGAGCAAGCCCTGGAGCGGCTCTTGGCGTTCCGGGAGGAGGTGTACCGGGAGCTGGAGGTGCTGCGGCGGGAAGGGGTGGCCGGCAAAACCGGGGAGGCCGCGGTTTGGCTTTCCGGCAACCGCGAGGCCCTGGACGCCGATCTGGCCCGGGCTGGCGTTGACCTGGCGGAGCTCTTCATCGTGGCCCAGGTGCTGGCCGGCGAGGGGAAAACCGCTTCTTCCGCCTACCCTGGACTTAATTTTGCTGTGGGCCGGGCGCCGGGGGTGGCCTGCCCCCGCTGCTGGCGGGTTTTGCCCCCTGCCGGTGACCCGGAGCACCCGGAGCTTTGCCCCCGCTGCCTTTCGGTGGTGCGGAACTGGGGAGCGCAAGCGTGAGGGCTTTTTTCCGCACCTTTGGGCTTCCGGTGCTGGTGGTGGTGCTGGATCAGCTCACCAAGCTGTGGCTGGTGGCAAGCCTCCCTTACGGCAGCCAAAAAACGGTCATCCCGGGGTTTTTTGACCTGGTGCACACCCGTAACCGCGGTGTGGCTTTTGGGCTCTTTGCCCAGGCCGGACCTTTTTCGCAGGTGGTGCTTTTGCTGCTGGTGGTGGTGCTGGTGGTTTTTGTGGCCTGGCAGCTAGTGCACCATCGGGAGCGCTTGGCCCCCCGGGTGGGGCTCGGCTTGATCCTGGGGGGCGCTCTCGGCAACTTGCTGGATCGCCTGGTGCGGGGGGAGGTGGTGGACTTTTTGGACTTTTACCTCTCCTGGGGCGGTCGCAGCTACCACTGGCCGGCCTTTAACGTAGCCGATGCCAGCATTACTTTAGGGGCGTTGTGGCTTCTGGCGTTTGAGCTTTTCTTCGCCAAGGTGGCTGACCATGCATCCCATCCTCATTGATTTGGGCTTTATTGAGCTGCCCACCTACGGTGTGCTTTTGGCCGTGGGCTTGGTTTTGGGGCTTTGGACCGCCAGGCTGCGGGCCCAAAAGGCCGGCCTGCCCCCGGAAAAGGTGGTGGACTTCGGGGTTTGGGTGGTGCTGGGGGGGCTTTTGGGGGGCAAGGTGTTGCTGGTGGTGACCGACCCCAGCTATTTGGCCAGCTTCCAGGGCCTCCTGAGCTTGCTGCGGGCGGGGGGTGTGTTTTACGGGGGCCTTCTGGGGGCTTTGCTTTTGGCAGTGGTGCTGGTGCGCCGGTGGCGGCTGCCCTTTTGGCCTCTGGCCGATAGCCTCGCTCCCTCGGTGGCCCTGGGGCACTTTTTTGGCCGGCTGGGTTGCTTTTTTGCGGGGTGCTGCTACGGGGCCTCCTGCCACGCCCCCTGGGCGGTGGTGTTTTCCGACCCCAAAGCGGCCGCTATTTCCGGCACCCCTCTGGGTGTTCCTCTGCACCCCACGCAGCTTTACGAAGCGGCTTTCAATTTGGCCAACTACGCTTTTTTGGCCTGGCTCTTCCGCAAGAGCGTGCAGGGTGGGCTGGGTGGGCAGGTTTTGGGCTTTTACCTGGTGAACTACGGGGTGGCGCGGTTTGTCATTGAGTTTTTCCGCGGCGATGCCGACCGCGGCTTTGTGCTTGGTGGGCTTTTGTCCACCAGCCAGGCCATTGCTTTGCTTATGGTGCCGGTGGGTGTGTTGCTGACGATTCGGGGCTTCCGTCGCGCGCGGACTTAAGCCATGGAAAGCCAGGAAGTGGTGCTGGTGGTGCCGGAAGAAGCGGACGGCTTGCGGCTGGACCGCTTCTTGGCGGGCAGCGGCCATGGCTGGTCGCGCTCGCAGGCGGCCCGCTGGGTGGAAGAGGGGTTTGTGCTGCGCAACGGCGCCCCCACCAAGCCGGCCCAGTTCCTCAAGGCCGGGGACGTCATCACCGTCAATCCTCCACCGGTGAAACCGGCCACCGTGGAGGCGCAGGCCATCCCTCTGGAGGTGGTTTACGAGGACCAGGACCTCTTGGTCATCAACAAGCGGCCGGGGATGGTGGTTCACCCGGCTGCCGGCAACCCCGACGGCACCCTGGTCAACGCGCTTTTGGCCTACTGCCGGGATTTGTCCGGCATTGGCGGGGTGGAGCGGCCGGGCATCGTACACCGCTTGGACAAGGACACCTCGGGGGTTTTGCTGGTGGCCAAGAACGACCTGGCCCACCGCATGCTGGAGCTGGCCTTCCGCTGGCGCACCACCGACAAGCGCTACCTGGCGGTGGTTTACGGCAACCCCAAAGCCGACGAAGGGGTGGTGGATGCTCCCATTGGCCGTCACCCCAGCGACCGCAAGCGCATGGCGGTGGTCAAGGACGGCCGCCCCTCCCGCACCCTGTGGTGGGTGCGGGAGCGATTTTCCGGGATTTCCCTGGTGGAGTGCCGCCCGGTGACCGGGCGCACCCATCAAATCCGCGTGCACATGGCCCACCTGGGCCACGCACTGGTTGGGGACCCGCTGTACTCCGGCCGCCAGTGGCGGGAAATCAAACACAAAACGCTGCAGGAGGCTTGTCGGGACTTTCCCCGGCAGGCGCTGCACGCCTGGAAGATCACCATCCGCCACCCCACTTTGGGCGAACCGGTGACCTTCGAGGCGCCGCTCCCCGAAGACCTGGAAGCGCTTCTGGCCCTGGCTCGCTCGCTTAGCTGAGCTTTTCGCTGCTCCTGGCCACGCCGCCGGCGGGTTCGGCGGTGATCCCCAGCCGCCGGATCATCTCGTTGAGGGTGGAGGGGCGCACACCCAAAAGCTGGGCTGCCCGCCGCTGGACCCCCCCGCAGCGGGCCAGGGAGGCCTCAATGAGCGCTTTGGTGTAGCGGTTGACCGCTTCCTTGAGGTCCAAACCGTCGGCGGGCACGCTCACCTCCACCGGCTGGCTGGGGGGCTGCAGCACCTCCGCCGGGAAAAGGTCGGGTTCAATGACCGGACCTGGCGACAGCACCACCGCCCGCTCGATGACGTTTTCCAGCTGCCGCACGTTACCCGGCCAGTGGTAGGCCATGAGCACGTCCAGAGCCCGGGGGGAAAGCGTCAGGTGGGGCTTGCCGTTTTCCTCGCCAAAGCGCTTGAGGAAAAAGCTGGCTAGCGCCGGGATGTCCTCCTTGCGCTCGCGCAGCGGCGGCAGCTTGATGGTGATGACGTTGAGGCGGTAATAAAGGTCTTCCCGGAAGGTGCCCTCGGCCACCATGTGCTGGAGATCGGCGTTGGTGGCGGCAATGATGCGCACGTCCACCCGCACCACGTGCTCACCACCTACCGGGATGAACTCCCGCTCTTGAATGACCCGCAGCAGCTTGGCCTGGGTGGGCAAGGGCACGGTGCCAATTTCGTCCAAAAAGATCGTGCCGCCGTCGGCCAGCTCAAAAAGCCCCTTCTTGGTGGCCACCGCACCGGTAAAAGCGCCGCGCACGTGGCCAAAAAGGGTGGTTTCCAAAAGGTCATGGGGGACCGAGCTGGTGTTCACCACGATGAAAGGCCCTTGCGCCCGGGGGGAAAGCTGGTGGATGGCGCGGGCCAAAAGCTCCTTGCCGGTACCCGATTCTCCGGTGAGCAGGATGTTGGAGCGGGAGGGCGCTGCCCGGCGCACCAGCTCGATGATTTCCTCCATGGCTTGGGAGCGCCAGACCATGCGGTCCAGGCCCTCCAGCCGCTGGCGCAGCACGCGGTTTTCCTTGCGCAGCTGGCGTTGCTCCAGGCCCTTGCGCACGGTGAGCACCACCTCTTGGTTCTTGAAGGGCTTGGGGATGTAGTGGAAAGCCCCTTCCCGCATGGCGGTGATGGCCGATTCCACGGAAGAAAAGGCGGTAATCACGATCACGCACACTTCCGGGTCCTTGCTCTTGAGCTCCTTGAGCACCTCCAGCCCCGGACGGTCGGGAAGCATGAGGTCCAGGAGCACCAGGTCCACTTCCTGCTCCTCGAAGGCCTTGAGGCCTTCGGCGGCGGTGGTGGCCTGCACCACCGCAAAACCCTCCCGCCGCAAAAGCGTGGCCAGCACGTCCTGCAAAACCGGTTCGTCGTCAATGATGAGGATGCGCATGCTGTTCTCCCTCCCGCGGCAGCTCCACGTGCATTACCGTGCCGTGGGGCTCCCGTGGCCGTACCTCAATGCGCCCGCCGTGGGCGCGCACGATGTCCTGGGTGATGGCTAAGCCTAAGCCGGTACCGCCCTGGCCGGCGCGGGTGGTTACGAACGGCTCAAAGACCGCCGAGCGGAGCTCCTCGGGGATGCCAGGACCCGTATCCCGCACCTCCAGTACCGCGGTGCCGTTCTCCTCCCAAACCTCCACCTCCACCTGACCACCGGGTGGGGTGGCTTGCAGGGCGTTGCGCAGCAGGTTGTGCACCACCAGCTCCAGCTGCACGCGGTTGGCGCGGAGGGGCAGGGTATCGGGGACCCGGCAAAGGCACTGAATGCCCGCCCGCTTGGCCTCCGAACGCACGGACAGCCACTCCTCCCGGGCCACCGCCGCCAGGTCCACCAGCGCCCGCTCAAAACCGGCGGGCCGGGCAAGCTCCAGCAGGTTGGTGACGATGCGGGCCACGCGGAAGGCTTGCTCCTCGATTTTCTCCACCAGCGAAGCCCGCGGGTCGTGGGCGGGGGTGAGCTCCCGCAGGAGCTGAGCGTAAGAGGCAATGCCGGTCACCGGTGTGTTCACCTCATGGGCGAGCCCCGCCGCCAGGCGACCGAGGGCCGCCATGCGCTCCTGCTGGGCCAGCTTGTGCTCCAGGGCCAGCTGCTGGGTGATGTCCTCCATGGCCACCACCCGGCCATCCCTTTGGCCCGGCTGCAGCTCCACCGTGGACACCGACAGCACCCCCACCCGCTCCCTTTCCCCCGGGATCCGCACCTGCACACCGGCGGCGCGCTCGGGCAGGAGCGGCCAGGACTCGGGGAGCACCACCAGCTCCCCCAGCCGCCGGCCGTGGATGGAGCCAGCCTCGCCGGCCAAAAGCGCCTGCGCCCGCTGGTTCGCCCGCAGCACCAGCCCGGAAGCATCACAAATCAACAGCGCCGCGGCGGCCGACTCGAAAACGCGCTCCAGGTACTCTTCAAGCAAGCGGTGCTGCTCCACTTGCCGGTAAAGGTCGGCGAGCAGCAAGCTGTTTTCCAGGGCCAGGGCAGCTTGGGCTAAAAGCGCCCCCACCAGCCGCCGTTCGGCATGGGTGAGGGGCATGGCCCCCTCCTTGCGCCCCAGGTACGCCACCCCCAGGATGCGTTCGCCGCGCACCATGGGGAAGCGGTGCCAGATGCCGAGCCTTTTGAGCTCAGCTTCGCCAGGGGTGGGAAACGGTCCGGAAAGCGTGCTGGGCTCCAGGGTGGGGAAGCCGTCGTGGGGGTAGGCGGCAATGAGCTGCCCGGCAGCAATCCGGTACAGCACCACCTGATCCACCGCCAGCGCCTGGGACAAAAGCTCCCCCAGGCGCCGGAGGAGAAGCTCGGGATCGGAAATCCCCACCGACTGCTCGGCAAAGGTCGCCAGCGCTTGCCGGGCCGCCAGCCGCTCCCGGTACTGCAACCGCTCGATGGCTGCCAAAAGCGCCCGGCGCACCGGTACCGCCAGGCCCACCAGCGCCACCCCGGCGGCAGCCGCCAAAACCGTACGGAACTGGCCCAAGCCAAAACCCACCTGGGTCAGCCACAGGTTGAAGAGGGCAAAGGCCACCCCTCCGAGGATCACCGCCACGCCGGTAGCCAGCACCTGGCGCAGCACGTCCTCCAAATCCCAAAGCCGGAACTCCAAAAGCGAGGAGGCCACGCCCAAAGGCACCAGCGTCAAAGGCAAAAGCGAAAGCCAGCTTAAGACCTCCAGCTCCGCACCGGCCAGCTGCGGGATGAGCGAAAGCAGGAAGTAAGGGATAAAGCCGGCAGCCGCGCCGGCAGCCACCCACTCCACCTGCCGGCGGCGGGTGGGATCGGGGCGGGCCCNNGGCGGCGGCCACCACGCCGGTGACCACCAGCAGGGCCATGAGCTGGTCCAGGGCGTCCGGCACCACCACGTCGCCCACCACCGGTGGCAGGATGCCGGCGGACTGCAGGAGCTTGGCTCCC
>NZ_JMFG01000029.1:351-13412 GCF_000687145.1 Thermoanaerobaculum aquaticum | reverse complement strand
GGCATTGCCCTGGCGCTGGTAGGGACATTCTTCCTGGGGGTGGCGGCGGGCGCCGGTCACCGCACCTCGCTGCTCTTGGGTGATTTGCAAGCGCACGCCGAAAGCCTCGACGGCCAGTGGCTGAAGATCGCCTTTATCTTCCTGCTGGTGGGCTACGGCACCAAGCTGGGCCTGGCTCCGCTTCACTCCTGGCTACCCGACGCCCACGCGGAAGCCCCTTCCCTGGTTTCTGCGCTGCTTTCCGGAGCGCTTTTAAACTGCGCGTTCGTTGCCGTCTTGCGTGTGCACGGGCTGTTGGCAGCGGCGGGGTTGGGAAGCTTTTCTTCGTTTTTCCTCCGACTTTTGGGCCTTGTTTCGCTCGTAGTGGCGGTGCTCTCGCTTTTTGCGCAACAGGACTTCAAGCGGCTCTTGGCGTATTCGTCCGTGAAGAACATGGGCATTTTGGCGCTGGCTGCCAGCTGGGGAGCGCCCGGGGTCTTCGCCTCCCTTCTCCATGCGCTCAACCACTCGCTCACCAAAGCCGCGCTGTTTTTGCTTTCCGGCAACATTTTGGCCGCCTACAAAACCAAGGACATTTCGCAGGTGCGGGGGCTTTCACGTACCCTTCCGGTAACAGGGATGCTGTGGGCTGCCGGCTTTTTTGCCATTGCCGGCTCCCCGCCCTTTGGGCTGTTCCTGGCTGAGCTCGCCACCGTGCGGGCAGGCCTGCGCATGGGCGATGGCCTCATCGTGGCTGCGTTCGTCGTGTTGGTGGTGCTGGGGTTTGTGGCTATGGGGCGGGCCATGCTGGGTATGGCTTCAGGTGACGCTCCAGGCGTTCCGGAGAGGGAGCGTTGGGGAGCGGTGGTGCCGTCGTTGATCTTGCTTTTTGCGTCTCTGGCTTTGGGTCTGGTTCCTCCGGGTTTTCTGGTTTCTGTTGCGGAAACCGTGGCTGCAGGGGTGACGCCATGAGCACCCAGGAGTTCTTCTCGTTTTTCCCTCAAAGCGCTGCCCGCTGGGAGGACGTGCCGGTGCTGCCTTTGTCTTCCCTGGCTGATGGCCTTGCCCAGCTTGTGCAGCAGGGTGGCCGCATTTTGGCCTTTTTTCCGCTGCCCGACGGCCGCCAGGAGCTTGAGCTTTTGGCGGTGGTGGGGGATCCCGACTCTGGGGCCTTGCGGGCGGCCCGCACCCGGGTTTCCCGCACCTACCCTTCGCTTGTGTCCCGCATCCCCCAGCTCCACCTTTTCGAGCGGGAAATCGCGGAACGCTACGGAGTTGTCCCCGAAGGCCACCCTTGGCTCAAGCCCGTGCGGTTTCCCAAAAGCAGCCAGGGACCCTGGGGCCCGCTGGCCCCGGGCACCGGTCCCTTTTTCCAACTGGAGGGAAGCCAGGTGCACGAGGTGGCGGTGGGGCCGGTGCATGCGGGCGTCATCGAGCCCGGGCACTTCCGTTTCCAGTGCCTGGGAGAGGTGGTGCAGCATTTGGAGATCGTCCTTGGCTACCAGCACCGGGGGGTGGAGGAAAGCTTCTGCCAACAGCCCGCCAAGCGGCGCCTTGCCGCCGTGGAAACCGTGGCCGGAGACAGCACCGTCGCCCATACCTTGGCGTACTGCGAAGCGCTGGAAGCCCTTGCCGGTTTGCAGGTGTCGCCGAGGGCAGCAGCGCTGCGGGCGGTGGCCTTGGAGCTGGAGAGGCTTGCCAATCACGTTGGGGACCTGGGCGCTTTGGCTGGGGATGTGGCCTTTCTCCCTACCGCCTCTTTCTGTGGCCGCTTGCGGGGGGAAATCCTCAACCTCACCGCCGAGCTGTGCGGTAACCGCTTCGGTCGGGGCTTGCTGCAACCGGGCGGCTTCCGCTACGACCTGGGAGCGGAGACCGAGACCACAATTCGTCAGCGCTTGGCGGACCTAGAGCCGGAGCTTGCGGCTTCCATCGAGCTCATGCTGGAGGCTCCCTCGGTGTTGGGGCGTTTTGAGGGCACCGGCCGCTTAAGTGCAGAAGCTGCCCGGGAGCTGGGCACTGTGGGCGTAGCCGCCCGGGCCTCCGGCTTGCCTGTGGATAGCCGCGCCCAGTTTCCTTCGGGGATGTACCGCTTCCTGCACGTACCGATGGCGACCGCAAGCTCCGGCGATGTTTTTGCCCGAGCCTGGGTGCGCTGGCTTGAGGTTCAACACTCCCTCAAGCTCGTCGAGGAGCTTCTCGGCAGCCTCCCAGCGGGCGAACTGCAGGGAACCATCGGGCCGCTGCAGCCTTCCTCTTTGGCCGTGGGTTTGGCGGAGGGCTTTCGCGGGGAGGTCTGCCACGTGGCCGTCACCAACGAACGCGGGGAGCTTGCTGCCTACAAGATCGTGGACCCCTCGTTCCACAACTGGTCGGCGCTGGCGTACGTCATGCGCGGCCAGGATATTTCGGATTTTCCCCTTTGCAACAAGAGCTTTAACTTGTCCTACTGCGGTTTTGATTTGTAGGAGGCAACGTGTGGTCCGTTCTTAAAGCCCGAGCCAAGCAAACCGCTAAGCCTTACCCCTATCCGCAGCGTTTGCCGGTGCTTCCCCAACGCTTTCGGGGTTTGCCCAGCTTGGATGCCAGCCGCTGCCAGGAGGGCTGCCAGGCTTGCGCCGAGGCTTGCCCTACCGACGCCATCCAAGTGGCGCCTTGGCAGCTGGACATGGGTCGCTGCCTGTTTTGCGGGCGATGCGAGGAGGCATGCCCGCCTCACGCTTTGACCTTCACCCGCGAGTTCCGCCTTGCCGCACGCAAGCGGGAAGACCTCGTGGTGAGCCCGGAAAAGCAGTTCCAGCTGGCTCAAGCTTTGGATCGGGAGCTGGCCGCTCTCTTTGGCCGCTCCCTTCGCCTGCGGCAGGTGAGCGCCGGTGGCTGCAACGCCTGCGAAGCCGACGCCAACGTTTTGGGAACCGTGACCTTTGACATGGCCCGCTTTGGCGTGCAGTTTGTGGCCTCTCCCCGCCATGCCGATGGCCTCTTGGTGACCGGCCCGGTGACCGAAAACATGCGCGAGGCTCTGCTGGCCACCTACGAAGCGGTCCCCCAGCCGAAGATTGTCATTGCCTCGGGAGCCTGCGCCATTTCCGGCGGTCCCTTCGCGGGCTTTCCCGCAGTCCACAACGGTGTGGACAAGTTCTTGCCGGTGAACCTTTACGTCCCCGGTTGCCCTCCGCACCCTTGGACGCTTTTGGACGGCATCCTTCGCCTGCTGGGGCGGTTGCGGGAGCAAAGGGAAAACCCTTAAGAAACCGCGAAACCTTTGAGGGAGCCCTGCTCGTCGGTCCGAGGGTTAAAGCCAACAATTCGCTTGCCAACCCTCGGCACGTGCACGGCCGCTTCGGCCCGCGCTGCTTAAGCTTCCGAAGCCGAAAGGCTGCGGATGAGCTCGGCATCGGCCGGGGGCGTGGGTAAGCGCGGAAGTTCTTCCGGCTTGAACCAAGCCACCTCCTGCCCCTGCAGGCCCTGGGGGGTGCCGTGGGTTATTTCCGCATCGTAAAAGAGCAGCAAAACCTCTTTCCCGAGTTCCCGGTGCCAGGCAAAGGTGCGGGGAGCCAAAACCCGGATTTTCACCCCCAGCTCCTCGTACAGCTCGCGCACCAGCGCCTGCTCGGGAAGCTCCCCGTCCTCCACTCCCCCTCCGGGAAACTCCCAGAGCCCGCCGAGATGGGCCTCCGGTAAACGACGGGCCAGGAGGTAACGACCGTCCTGGCCCCGAATGACCGCGGCTACAACCAGACGGAAGCTACTGCTTACCACCGTCCTTGGGCTTTTCCTGGGGAGCCGGGGGCGCCGCTTGCAGGGCCGCCTTGATTTCCGGATCTACCGGCTCAATCTTGGCCTTGGCCTTCCGCGCTTCCACCGTTTGCTGCAAAAGCTCAGAGCTCTTACGCTGCGCGAGCATTTGCGCCAGATTGTCCTTGACTTCATCGAGGGTGTAAAGCCCAGCCGGGCGCCGCTCGGCCACGCGGAAGATGTGGTACCCGTACTTGCTTTCCAAAACCTTGGAAACGCCCCCAGCCTTGAGCTCAAACACCGGGCCTTCCAGCTCGGGCAAGAGCATGCCCTTGCGCACCCAGCCCACCTCGCCACCCCGGGCCTTAGAGGGATCATCGGAAACCTCCGAAGCTACCTTGGCGAAATCCTCACCCGAAGCCAGCCGCTTGGCCGCAGCTTCGGCTTTGGCTTTGGTTTCGGCCTTGGCCTTGTCGTCGGCCCCCTGGGGGAACATGGCGAGGATCATGTAGAGCTTCACCTGCTCATCGTGCTTGAACTCGTCCGGATGGTCCTTGTAATACTTCTCCAAATCGGCGGGAGAAGGCTTGGCCTTGGGGGTAACTTCCTTTTCAATGTACTGCTGGATAAGCAGCCGCTGCTCCTCGAGCCTTGCAAGCTCCGCTTCGGTAAGTCCTGCTTGCTTCAAGGCAGCCTCGAACGCTTGCTGCCCGCCCATTTGCGCCTTTTCCTGGTCTAGAGAGGCCTTCACTTGCGCAGCATCCACGGTTATTTTGGATTCCCTCGCTGCCTGGGCCAAAAGCTCCATGGCCACCAGCTGATCCACCGCGGCCTTGGTGAGCTGGCCTTCGTCCACCATCCCCGGCTGCAGCCCCATGCGCGACATGAGGGCGTTCTTGGCTAGGCTTACCTGGGCCTTGCTGATCTCCTGCCCGTTGACCTTTAAAGCCGTTTGCGCCTGGAGGGCACCGGCAAACAAAACAAAAAACCCAACAACAAAAGCCTTCTTCATGCTCGTATCCTTTCCTTGGCGGCCTTCCGCCCTCCTCACCTTACGCTTGTTGCCCAGCGCTGTCAAATGCCCCATTGGCCACGTTGGAGCTGCGGTCAGAGCGTGCACGTGGGCCAGGCTATGGTTTTGCGTCCCAGGACAGGTTTCTCACCTTGGACGGCAAAGACATGAGCCCCAAAGATGGCGAAACTAACGGCAGCCGACGTGGCCGCAGGAAACCTCACAGTTCGCCCCGCAACAGGTGAAGGCCGGATCGGAACACTCCGCGCAGCGATGGCCGCAAGTGGCGTTGTCGCAGCAGTGGGTGGCTTTGCCGTCCTGCCAATCCACGGAAAAGGAAAAGGGACCTGTGCCGATTTGAGCGTCGGCCAGAACCCGCTCGCCGCTAGCGGTTCCCGCTAAAACCACAATTCGCGTGTCGGTACCAGGGCGACGCAGATTCCCCATCCGGGGCGCCGCTTCTTCGAGGGCCGTTTCGATCACTGCGCCACCGGCCTGGGTCCAGGTTTGGCGCTGCTCCTGTCCCAGCGACCTCTGACCCTTATTCAGGACCAGGAGCAGCGGGGTGTGGCTGGGTTCGGAGAAGATTTTGAGGTAGCTAGTTTTGGGGGCCTTGGCGTAGAGCGTCAGCTCCAGGGTGCCGTTGGCTTTAGGGGCTCCAGCAACGCGAACGCTTATGGCTTGACCTGAAGCGTCACCGGCAAAAGCCGTGCCAAGGGCCCAGGCCACAAAGCACAAAGGAAGGAAAAACCTCGTCCTCATGTTCGCCTCCTTTGCAGGCAGAATAGCAAAGATTCAAGTTGCTCGAAAACCAACTGAAGACTTTGGTTTTCCGTGGGTGGTTTTTGTAAAAGCCGACGCAAGAGCGTCGGCCCTGCAAGTTTTGAGCGCCTAAGGGATGTGATGGGCGGCTTAAGGATCGGTTTGTGCTTTGGCTTGCTGCCACAAAGCCTCCAGCTGCTCCATGGTGCAACCATCGAGGCTCCAACCGCGGGCAGAGGCCAGCGCTTCCATAGCTGCAAAACGCTGGGCAAACTTGCGGTTGGCCGCTTGCAGTGCGGCTTCCGGATCCACCCGCAAATGCCGGGCCACGTTGGCAATGGAAAAAAGCACGTCCCCCAGCTCCTCCCGCAGCTTGGCCTCATCCCTCTCATCCTTGGACCGGCCCACGACCTGAGCGAGCTCCTCCACCTCTTCCCGCACCTTGGTGAGCACGTCCTCCGGCTTTTCCCAATCAAAACCCAAAGCGGCCGCCTTTTCGGTGATGCGCAGGGTCTTCAAGAGCGCCGGCAAGCTCTCAGGCACACCGCCCAGCGCCCCGCGTTTTTTCTCGTTCTTCTTGATCTTTTCCCAGTTCTGTACGACCTCCTGGGCCGAGGCGACGCGCACGTCACCAAAGACGTGGGGGTGACGGGCCACCATCTTGGCATGGATGAGCTCGCACACCTTCACAACGTCAAACCACCCCCGCTCCTCGGCCAACTGCGCCACAAAAATCACCTGGAAAAGCAAGTCCCCCAGTTCTTCGGCAAGAGCCTCGGGCTTCCCGGCGGTGATGGCGTCCACCACCTCATAGGCTTCTTCCACGATGTACGCCCGCAAGCTCTCCAGGGTTTGCTCCCGATCCCAGGGGCAGCCCTCCGGTGAGCGCAGGCGAGCGCAAAGCTCCCGCAACCGATCGAATGGATGTTCACTACCCATGAAGCGTATTCTACGCTGGACGTTGTCTGGGATTCTGTTGCTCCCGGCCTCCACCGGTCCGCACCAAAGCCTTGACCTTCAGGCAAAAGGGCCGTAGCATTCGCGGTTGTGAATTTGGGCACGAGGGGGGACCCATGAGCGCCCAGTACGTTCCGGTTTTACTGACCTTCGCTTTCGCTGCCGTGATGGCTGGGGCCATTGTGGGGCTTTCCGCCGTTTTGGGACGGGGGAAGCTGGTCCACAAGCGCAAGCTGGAACCTTACGAAAGCGGCATGTTGCTCATTGATGCCTCGCGCAAGCGGGTTTCGGTGAAGTTCTTCACGGTGGCCATGGTGTTCATCGTTTTCGATGTGGAGGTTGCCTTCCTCTACCCCTGGGCCGTGTCGGTGAAGCCGCTGTTGGCCGAGGGCAACACCCTGGTGCTGTGGGACGGGCTCATCTTCCTGCTGCTGGTGACCATTGGCTACGTTTACCTCTGGCGGGAAGGGGCCTTTGACTGGGCTAAGCGCGGGAGCGAGCAATGAAAACCCAGGCCATTCACGCCGTTCCACCGGAGCAACTGCAGAAAGTCACCTTCGACCAGGCCATGGAGGAGCGCATTGCGCAAATCCTCAAGCGCTACCCCACCAAAAGGGCAGCCATGCTCCCGGTGCTTTGGCTGTGCCAGGAGCGCTACGGTTGGATTTCCCCTGGGGTGATCGAGGCGGTGGCGGAAAAGCTAGAGGAAAGCCCGGCCTTTGTGGAAGGCGTGGTGAGCTTTTACACCATGTTCCATAGAAAGCCGCCGGCCAAGTACGTGCTGCAGCTTTGCGTCACTCTTTCCTGCGAGCTGTGCGGTGCCAAAACCCTGGCCCAGCACATCAAAGACAGGCTTGGCATTGGCTTTGGCGAGAAGACCGCCGACGGCACCTTCCAGCTTGTGGGCGTGGAGTGCTTGGGTGCCTGCGGTGGGGCGCCGGTGATCCAAGTCAACGAGGACTACTACGAAAACATGACCCCGGAAAAGCTGGACCAGCTCCTTTCTGAGCTGGCAAAGGAGCAATGACCATGGAAAGCGTGCTGCTGCGCGCCCGCGGCGTGGCCAACTCCAGGGACATCAACACCTACCTCCAGGCAGGAGGGTGGGAAGGGTTTAAGAAAGCCCTTTCCATGCCACCCGAAGCGGTCACCCAGGAGGTGATTGATTCCGAACTCCGGGGCCGGGGTGGCGCGGGCTTCCCCACCGGCCGCAAGTGGAGCTTTGTGCCCAAGGACCACCCGGGTCCCAAGTACCTCATTTGCAACGCCGACGAATCCGAGCCGGGAACGTTCAAGGACCGGGAGCTCATCGAGTACGACCCGCAAATGGTGATCGAAGGGATCGCCATTGCCTCGTATGCCATTGGGGCTCACACCGCGTACATTTACATCCGCGGCGAGTTTTACCGTTGGGCCAGGATTCTCGAGGAAGCCATCGAACAAGCTCGGGCGCATGGTTTCCTGGGCAAGGACATCCTCAACAGCGGCTACGACCTCGAGATTTGGGTGCACCGCGGGGCGGGTGCCTACATTTGCGGGGAGGAAACCGCGCTCATTGAGTCGTTGGAGGGTAAGCGCGGGTTTCCCCGGCTCAAGCCGCCCTTCCCGGCCGTGGTGGGGGTTTTCGGCAAGCCCACGGTGGTGAACAACGTGGAAACGTTAGCGTGCCTCCCCCACATCATGACCCGGGGCGCCAAGTGGTTTGCTTCCATTGGCCGCCCCCGCAACACCGGGCCCAAGCTGTTCTGCGTTTCCGGACATGTGAACCGGCCAGGAGTTTTCGAGCTGCCCTTGGGGGTGACCTTCCGGGAGATCATCTTTGAGCACGCCGGTGGCATCCGCAACGGCCGTAAGCTCAAGGCCTTTTTCCCGGGGGGATCTTCATCCCCGGTGCTCACCGCCGATGAGGTGGATGTGCTGGCCGACTTCGACTCCTGCGCCGCTGCCGGCACCATGCTCGGCTCCGGCGGAATCATCGTCATGGACGACACCGTGGACATGGTGGAAGTGGGCCGTAACCTCGCCCACTTTTACGCCCACGAGTCCTGTGGCCAGTGCACCCCCTGCCGTGAGGGCTCCGATTGGTGTCTGGATATCCTCACCCGCCTGGTGCAGGGCTACGGCCACCCCTCGGACCCCGACCAGCTCCTGCGCATTTGCCGCTTTGCCTCCCAGGGCATGACCATTTGTCCCCTGGGCGACGCTTTTGCTCTCCCCATTTCCAGCTTGGTTCGCAAGTTCCGGCAGGAGTTTGAAGCCGCCGTGGCCCGGGCCAAGCCCATCCCTCCCAAGAAGCTTCCGGTCATGCCCTGGACTGGAAGAGACGTCAGGTTTGGAGGCTAGATCCCATGCCCAAGCTCACCATTGACGGCCGCGAAGTGGAGGTTCCCCAGGGAACCAACCTCATTGAAGCGGCGCGCCTCGCCGGCGTGGATGTCCCGTACTTTTGCTACCACCCGTACCTCACCGTGGTGGGTCAGTGCCGCATCTGCATGGTGGAAATCGAAGGGCAGCCCCGTCTGGCCATTGCCTGTGCCACTCCCGCTGCAGACGGGATGGTGGTGAAGTCCGAAACCTCCGAGCGGGTGCGGGAAGCCCGAGAAGCGGTCATGGAGTTTTTGCTGGCCAACCACCCCCTGGACTGCCCGGTGTGCGACCAGGCGGGCGAGTGCCTGCTGCAGGATCACGCCATGAGCGAGCAAAGGGGGACCTTTGCCTCGGGAATGCTGGAAACCCGCCGCACCTTCCCCGGCCTGGAGCGCCGATTGCTCGGCCCCCACGTGATCCAAAACCAAAACCGCTGCATCCACTGCTCCCGGTGCATCCGCTTTACCCAGGAGATTTCCGAAACCTGCGCGCTCACCTACAAGAGCCGGGGAAACCACGCTTACATTGACACGTTTGACGGTCGTCCCTTTGACGACCCCTTTTCCGCTTGCGCCGCAGACGTGTGCCCGGTGGGGGCGCTCACCGTGCGGGAGTTCCGCTTCCGCAAGCGCGCCTGGAAGCTTTCGTCTACCCCCTCGGTGTGCCCCGGTTGCTCCATCGGCTGCAACATTTGGATAGACCACCACGAGCGCATCGTCTACCGCTTCACCCCCCGGGAAAACCCGGACATCAACGCCACCTGGCTTTGCGATTACGGCCGATTCTTGGCCGAGTCGCTCAACCAGCAGGACGTGCTGCGTCCCAAGCGGCGGATCAAGGAAGGGTGGCAGGAGCTTTCCTGGGCGGAAGTGCTGCGGGCCCTGGCCCTGGATGTGAAGGCCGTGAAGACCTTGCGGGTGGTGGCCTCGGGAACAATGTCCAACGAGGAGCTCTACCTTGCCCGCGAGCTTTTCACCCGGCAGCTGCAAGGCGAAATGGTGGTGCCGGTGTTTGCCGGCGAGCCGCGGAAGATGAAGAACGGACGCCGGGAGTGGCTTTACTCGCAAAGCGCCCTGCCCAACGTGGAAGGGGCCAAGCGCCTGGGGATTGCCACCGTGGACGAGGAAGGGCTTGCCCGCTTCCTCTACGGGGCGGCCGACCTCACGGTCATCCTAGACCCGCAGGCCCACCCGTTCCTGGCCACTCCCGAAGCCGTTCAGCTCATCAAGGTAGGCCCCACGGTGGTGATGGCCAGGGTGGATTCGCCGCTTCTAGAGGCGGCCACCTGGGTGCTGCCGGTGGCTTCCCTGGCTTCCAACGAGGGCACCTTTACCTCCTCCACCGGTAAGGTGCAGCGCTTTGCGGCAGCTGTGGCGCCCGCCGGCGAAGCCCGTCCCCTCTGGCAAATTCTGGCGTTCCTGGCGCGGGCCCTGGGCTTTGGGAACCTGGCCGCCAGCGCACCGCAGCAGGTTTTCCAGTGGATCGCGGAAGGCGAGCAAGGCTTTGCCGGGCTGGATTGGGACACCCTTCTGGGTGCGGACGAAACATCCTACAGGGAGCGTCAACATGTGGGCTGAAGTGGGGGTTGCCGCCGTTAAGCTGGCGGTTATCGCCGGCATGCTGCTCACCGTGGTTCCGGTCATGACCTGGGTGGAACGCCGGGGGGCCGCCTTCATTCAGGACCGTCTGGGTCCCAACCGCGTGGGCCCCTGGGGGCTTTTGCAACCGCTGGCCGACGCTGTCAAGCTTTTGTTTAAGGAAGACGTCACCCCCGGCCACGTTTCCAAGGGGCTTTACTTCCTGGCCCCGGCGGTGGCGGTTTTTGTGGCGCTTTCCACCTTTATCGTCATCCCCTTCGCCAAAGCCGAGGGCGTCACGCTTTTTGGTGTGCCGCTCAAAGGGCTCATCGTTGCCCCCGACCTCAACATCGGGGTGCTGTACCTTCTGGCCCTTTCTTCCATTTCGGTTTACGGCATCGTCCTGGCAGGCTGGGCTTCCAACAACAAGTACTCGCTGCTTGGGGGGCTCCGCTCCTCCGCGCAGCTCATCTCCTACGAGCTGGCCATGACCCTGGCGGTGCTGGGGGTGTTGCTGGCAAGCGGGGACCTGCGCCTGACCACCATCGTGGAGCACCAAGCCAAGCTTTGGAACGCGGTGCCGCAGTTTTTGGGTTTCCTGGTGTTTCTGGTTGCCGCCTTTGCCGAAACCAACCGCCTGCCGTTTGACCTGGCCGAAGCCGAAAACGAGCTGGTGGCTGGCTACCACGTGGAGCTTTCCTCCATGAAGTTCGCGGCCTTCATGATGTCGGAGTACATCAACATGACCACGGTTTCGGCGTTGGCCACCACCCTTTACCTGGGTGGCTGGAACCTTCCGGGCGTGACTTTGCCGGCCGGCTGGCTGGGGCTTTTGCTTTCCTTTGCCATTTTCTTGGCCAAGGTGGGCTTTTTGCTTTGGCTTTTCGTTTGGGTGCGGTGGACGCTTCCCCGCTTCCGTTTTGACCAGCTCATGCGCTTGGGGTGGAAGGGCTTGATCCCCCTGGCTTTGCTCAACCTCGTTTGGGTCAGCTTCGGCCTCACCCAAGGCTGGTGGTAAGGAGGGCCCATGGAGCTTGCGGTCTTTTACCTGGCGGCGGTGGCAGCGGTGGTCTCAGCCCTGGTGGCGGTGGCCCATCGCAACCCGGTGATCAACGTTTTGGCCCTCATCGTCACGTTCTTTTGCGTGGCCGTGAACTTTGCCCTCATGGGTGCGGATTTCCTCGCCGGTGCCCAGGTGCTCATTTACGCCGGGGCCATTTTGGTGTTGTTCCTGTTTGTGGTCATGCTGCTGGGAGCACCCACAGTTTCCGGAGAGGAGAACCCCCGCCCCATTCAAAAGACACTGGGAGCCTTTTTGGCCGCAGCGGTAGCGGCGGCCGGGTTTTTCTTCTTCCGTGGTTTTTCGGGAACGGGAATCCCCCACCCGGAGGCGGGAAACACCGCCCACGCCCTGGGGAGGCTCCTGGTAGGACCGCACCTTTTTGCCTTCGAGCTGGTTTCCGTGGTGCTTTTGGCGGCGCTCATCGGCGCCCTGGTTTTAGTCAAGAGGAAACACTGACATGCTAACCATTGGCCACTTTCTTGTGCTTTCTTCCGTGCTTTTTGCCATCGGTGCCGGCGGCGTACTGTTGCGGCGCAACGGCATCGCCACCCTTTTGGGCATCGAGCTCATGCTCAACGCCGCCAACCTGGCCTTCGTGGCCTTTGCCAAGCAGCACGGCAACCTGGAGGGCCAGGTGGTGGTGTTCTTCGTGATGGCTGTGGCCGCTGCCGAGGTGGCGGTGGGGCTCGCGTTGTTGGTGGCGATTTTCCGCCGGCTGCAGTCCATTGACGTGGACCGCTTGTCGGCCATGCGTTGGTAGGAGGTGCCACGTGCTCGGCTTCCTTTGGTTGCTTTTAGCCTTGCCCCTGGCGGGCGCGGTGATCCTGCTGGCCGGCTCTATGAGGTTTTCCAAGCGCACCACCTCCGTGGTAGGAGTGGGCAGCGTGGGCCTCGCTTTGCTGGTGGCGCTTGCCTGCCTGGTGGAGTTCCTCCAGCGCCCCAACCATGAACCCTTCCAGCTTTCGCTGTTCCGCTGGCTGGCCGCCGGCGAGTTCTCCGTTGATTTCTCTTTGCGTTTGGATGCGCTTTCGGCGGTCATGGTGTTCTTTGTCACCTTTGTGGGGTTTTTGATTCACGTCTACTCCGTTGGCTACATGCACAGCGAAAGCGACCGGGGCTTTGCCCGCTACTTTGCTTACCTCAACCTCTTCATGTTTGCCATGCTCACCCTCGTCCTGGGGGCCAACCTCCTGGTCCTCTTTGTGGGCTGGGAAGGCGTTGGCCTTTGCTCCTACCTCCTCATTGGTTACTACTTCACCCAGGACTGGTGCGCTTCCGCAGGCAAAAAAGCCTTCATCGTCAACCGCATCGGGGATTTTGGTTTTCTCTTGGCCATCTTTTTGGCCTACAAGGTCTTTGGCACCGTGGACTTTGGCCAAATCGCCCAGGCGGTGGAGGAAAACCCCACAAGCTACGCAGGCTACCTCAACGCCATTGGCCTGCTTTTGTTTGTGGGCGCGGTGGGCAAATCCGCCCAGCTTCCTCTCTACGTCTGGCTTCCCGACGCCATGGCCGGCCCCACGCCGGTCTCTGCCCTCATCCACGCCGCCACCATGGTCACCGCCGGGGTGTACATGGTGGCCCGCACCAACGTCATCTACCGGCA
>NZ_JMFG01000029.1:0-226 GCF_000687145.1 Thermoanaerobaculum aquaticum | reverse complement strand
TCTTCAAAGCCTGCCTGTTCTTGGGCTCCGGCAGCGTCATTCACGCCCTGGGTGGGGAGCAGGACATGCGCAAGATGGGGGGCTTGAAGCGGCATCTTCCCACCACCTACTGGACGTTCCTGGTGGCGACCCTGGCTTTGGCCGGTATCCCTGTGTTTTCCGGGTTTTTCTCCAAGGACGAGATTTTGGGGCGGGTGTTTGCGGCTGGCATGGGGGATCTCAACGG
>NZ_JMFG01000028.1:2480-3416 GCF_000687145.1 Thermoanaerobaculum aquaticum | reverse complement strand
GCCCGCGCGGGGCGCGACCGACCTGCTGGCAGAACGGCGAGACGCTTGGACTAACGTTTCAATCCACGCGCCCGCGCGGGGCGCGACCAGTCATGACATACCTCCCCTTTATCCTAAGAAGTTTCAATCCACGCGCCCGCGCGGGGCGCGACGCGCGCTCCCTCGCAGCGATCACAAGTTGGGCCGGTTTCAATCCACGCGCCCGCGCGGGGCGCGACGTACTCTGCAATTTCTTCAGTACCACCCGCTTTTAGTTTCAATCCACGCGCCCGCGCGGGGCGCGACAAGGCATCAACTTCAAGGTTTGTTTCCGGATGTTGTTTCAATCCACGCGCCCGCGCGGGGCGCGACGTGCGTTAGTTGCGGACTTTTTGTCTAGATTTAAGTTTCAATCCACGCGCCCGCGCGGGGCGCGACTCGCCGGTAGAGCACGTAGCGGTCAGGGCGCAGGTTTCAATCCACGCGCCCGCGCGGGGCGCGACACAAGGTTTGTAATGAGCAGGCCGCCAGCCTTGAGTTTCAATCCACGCGCCCGCGCGGGGCGCGACCATTGGTCTTGGGCAATCGCGCGGGGACGCCATTGGAAGTTTCAATCCACGCGCCCGCGCGGGGCGCGACCCGTCCCGTCATCCTGCACCCAGCCCTCCGCTGGGTTTCAATCCACGCGCCCGCGCGGGGCGCGACTTCTGGTACTCCAGACACAACCTGGTGGCGAGCTGTTTCAATCCACGCGCCCGCGCGGGGCGCGACAGATGAGCTAAAGAGATTACACACAGCCGTTGCTGTTTCAATCCACGCGCCCGCGCGGGGCGCGACCGGGTTGATGTGGCATTTGCGCCGCCAGCAGACGGGTTTCAATCCACGCGCCCGCGCGGGGCGCGACGATAGGTGGCGGTACACCCCCGCCCGATCAGACGCGGGTTTCAATCCACGCGC
>NZ_JMFG01000028.1:2324-2455 GCF_000687145.1 Thermoanaerobaculum aquaticum | reverse complement strand
CCCGCGCGGGGCGCGACTATGGTGCGTGTCATCACTGATGGCACCGAGACGTTTCAATCCACGCGCCCGCGCGGGGCGCGACGCGGTCGCTGTTTCTAATCCGCGAGCGCAATGTTGTTTCAATCCACGCG
>NZ_JMFG01000028.1:552-2309 GCF_000687145.1 Thermoanaerobaculum aquaticum | reverse complement strand
CCCGCGCGGGGCGCGACCTGCGTGTTGAGCACCGCCCAGCGCGTTTTGGGTGCGTTTCAATCCACGCGCCCGCGCGGGGCGCGACTAGAAAAGGTTGGGAATGGACTGTTCATGATGGAAAGTTTCAATCCACGCGCCCGCGCGGGGCGCGACCTGCGTGTTGAGCACCGCCCAGCGCGTTTTGGGTGCGTTTCAATCCACGCGCCCGCGCGGGGCGCGACGACAGCGCAGGGCCTGTGATCTGGCGCCGGTGGCGTTTCAATCCACGCGCCCGCGCGGGGCGCGACTCCTTTTCAACGCTGCAAAACTCAGCTTCAATCGGGGTTTCAATCCACGCGCCCGCGCGGGGCGCGACTTGCCGCTGACGATGATGATGACGCTGCAGCGGTCACTGTTTCAATCCACGCGCCCGCGCGGGGCGCGACTGTTGAGGTCCTGCGTCCGTTAGAATATGGCGATGTTTCAATCCACGCGCCCGCGCGGGGCGCGACATGTGGGTTTTAGGTGGCCTAACCACACACAATGGTTTCAATCCACGCGCCCGCGCGGGGCGCGACCAACACTTCCCCGATTTTCGGAATTCTTGTAGTGTTTCAATCCACGCGCCCGCGCGGGGCGCGACACGAGCAAATTGTTAGAAAAATTGCAGCATATCACGTTTCAATCCACGCGCCCGCGCGGGGCGCGACCCCTTTCTTTTTGTCTTCAATTCCAAGCTCTCGCAAGTTTCAATCCACGCGCCCGCGCGGGGCGCGACGTGCCGACGGGGACCTCCTCCGCGTCCCACACGGGGTTTCAATCCACGCGCCCGCGCGGGGCGCGACCATTTGCCGCCAAACGTCATTTAGCGCTTCCGATGTTTCAATCCACGCGCCCGCGCGGGGCGCGACGCTCGTGATGCTGGCTCACGCAGCTCGCACGATCGTGGTTTCAATCCACGCGCCCGCGCGGGGCGCGACCACCGACCGGTGCCATCGGATAGCCTCCCATTCTCGTTTCAATCCACGCGCCCGCGCGGGGCGCGACGAGAGTAACTCCCCGCGCTTAGCCTGCCATCCGGCGTTTCAATCCACGCGCCCGCGCGGGGCGCGACGGGAGGGCGTCGGGAGCCGGTCGGCAGGTCGCCGCGTTTCAATCCACGCGCCCGCGCGGGGCGCGACAACAAGCCCGGAGGCGTTTTGGGAGGCTGCAGCGTTTCAATCCACGCGCCCGCGCGGGGCGCGACGGAGGGCGACACATGTGGTTCGCTAAGCTCTTTGGTTTCAATCCACGCGCCCGCGCGGGGCGCGACGTGCCAACCACCTCGACCCAACCGCCGGGGTCCAGTTTCAATCCACGCGCCCGCGCGGGGCGCGACGACGCTCGTGGTGGGAGGCGTGGTGCTGGATTTGGTTTCAATCCACGCGCCCGCGCGGGGCGCGACCAAGCCGCGCCCGGCGGTCCTTTTTGGTGTTCAGGTTTCAATCCACGCGCCCGCGCGGGGCGCGACGCCGTCTTCCGTCCTGACATGTAGGCTTTTACGTGTTTCAATCCACGCGCCCGCGCGGGGCGCGACAAGACACACCCTGAGGTGCAGCGCCAGGCTCTCGAGTTTCAATCCACGCGCCCGCGCGGGGCGCCACATGGGAGCCTTAGCCCGCTTTTTACTGATGGTGAGTTTCAATCCACGCGCCCGCGCGGGGCGCGACGCGTTTTCTGGCACTTACGATTCAACGCAGTTTGTTTCAATCCACGCGCCCGCGCGGGGCGCGACATTT
>NZ_JMFG01000028.1:0-494 GCF_000687145.1 Thermoanaerobaculum aquaticum | reverse complement strand
GTTTCAATCCACGCGCCCGCGCGGGGCGCGACTGGTCACCGTTACAGCGGTCTCCAACACCGGCAAAGTTTCAATCCACGCGCCCGCGCGGGGCGCGACCGGGGCGAAATCAGCCTTCAGACGGAGACAGGAGTTTCAATCCACGCGCCCGCGCGGGGCGCGACCTTTTCCGCTACCGCATCAAGCTCTTCCAGCTCCGGGTTTCAATCCACGCGCCCGCGCGGGGCGCGACTAGAGCTCCCTGTCGGCACGTTCAAGGACATCAGTTTCAATCCACGCGCCCGCGCGGGGCGCGACTTGACGTGGCAGAGGAACAACCTCGGGACTCCTTTGTTTCAATCCACGCGCCCGCGCGGGGCGCGACGCGGTTGAGAGTTTATTACGCAAACGCCTGGAGGTTTCAATCCACGCGCCCGCGCGGGGCGCGACGAGGGCGAAGTCGCTGGATTCGACGCGGAGGTTGAAGTTTCAATCCACGCGCCCGCGCGGGGCGC
>NZ_JMFG01000027.1:62074-63459 GCF_000687145.1 Thermoanaerobaculum aquaticum | reverse complement strand
GGCTCGGCCATTCAGGAGGGGTTGCTCAAGGCCGTGCGCAAAAACCCCAACATCACCTTGCTTTCCGGCTACCAAGCGGTGGACTTGCTCACCACCCACCACCACTCCCGCCGCACGGTGGATCGCTATTCCCTGGAAAACCGCTGCCTGGGCGCTTACGTGCTGGAGGTGGGTACCAGCCGCGTGTGCACGGTGTTTGCCGATGCCACGGTGCTTGCCACCGGCGGTGCCGGCGCCCTTTACATCCACACCTCCAACCACCCCGGCTCCATCGGTTCCGGCTTGGCCATGGCTTCCCGGGCCGGGGTCCGGCTTTTGAACTTGGAGTTCATCCAGTTCCACCCCACGTGCCTCTACGTCCCCGGGGCACCGCGCTTCCTCATTACTGAGGCGTTGCGGGGTGCCGGAGCCAAGCTCGTGAACGAAGCCGGTGAGCGGTTTTTAAAGCGCTACCACCCTAAAGGCGAGCTGGCTCCCCGGGACGTGGTAGCCCGGGCCATTGTGGACGAGCTCCACCGCACCGGGGCGGAGTGCGTGTTTTTGGACCTGGGTGGCAAAGGCAAAGAGCTGGCCCAACGCTTCCCCACGGTGGCCGAGATTTGCGCCCGTTACGGCATTGACATGACCACCCAACGCATCCCCGTGGTGCCCGGGGCTCACTACACCTGCGGCGGGGTGGTTTCGGATTTGGCCGGACGCACCACCCTCCCGGGGCTTTACGTGGCCGGGGAGGTGGCCTGTACCGGTGTTCACGGCGCTAACCGCCTGGCCTCCACCTCGCTTCTGGAAGGGCTGACCTTTGGTTTAGCCGCCGGCCGTCACGCCGCCCACCAAGCAAAAGAACACGCGTTAGCCGCCGACCTTAAGGGCGCCATCCCCGACTGGGAGCCGGTGGTGGGTCCTTCCAACGAAGACCCGGCGCTTATTGCCCAGGACTGGTCGGCCATCCGCCACACCATGTGGAACTACGTGGGGATCGTTCGGACCAGGGAACGCATGGAGCGGGCGGTGGCCGATCTGCGCCACCAGCTGGTGCGTTTGACTCAATTTTACCGCACCACGCCCATCTCCGCTCAGCTCGTGGACCTCTTTCACGGGTGCCTGGCGGCCGGGCTCATTGCCGAAGCGGCCCGCCGTAACCCCACTTCCGTGGGGTGCCACTACGTGGTGGGCTAGCGGCAACTGCGCTAAGCTTAGGGCATGGCGTACGATCGGCAGAAAGCTTGGGAACTCCTCTGTTCGTGGNNTGGAAGCGGCCATGCGCGCCCATGCCCGCAGGTTGGGGGAGGACGAAGAGGCTTACGGCATTGTTGGCCTGCTTCACGACTTTGACTACGAAAAGCACCCCACCCGCGAGGAGCACGTGTGGGTAGGCGCCAAAGTGC
>NZ_JMFG01000027.1:0-61956 GCF_000687145.1 Thermoanaerobaculum aquaticum | reverse complement strand
CATTGCCGCCCTGCCCGTGGAGTCGGTGCTCAAGCGCATGAAGGAAAAGGCGTTTGCCCGCTCGGTGAACCGGGAAGAAATCGTGCAGGGAGCGGAGGAAATCGGCATGCCCCTTCCCGACCACATTGCCTTTGTGCGTGACGCCATGGCGGGAATTGCCCGGGAGCTGGGCCTTGGGGGCTAGGGTTTTCCGAATTTGTGCGCTCTTGCTGGCCCTTCTGGCTTGCGGCCAGCCGCTGGTGCCCCGCCATTTGGCCGGGCTTTCGCGCAGCAAGCTGCTCACCGGACGGCCAGCCGTGGAGCTTTTGCGCCAGATGCACCAGGGGCGGTTTCAACCTCCCAGCGCGGTGGTAGCGGAGTACGGCAATGGCCGCTTAACCCTTTACCTTGCCCTTTTTAAGTCGCCGGCCGAAGCCAAAGCCGCCCTGGAGGCCATGACCGAAGCCATGGCCCACAGCCGTTCCTTTTCTCCCCCTCGCCCCCAACGGGACGAGCCCCAGAGGTTTCTAACGGTAGGCCCCGGCGGGCATCACCTGTTTTGGCGGAGCGAAAACAAGGTTTACTGGCTGGCGGGCGAACCGGAACGGGTTTTTGCCGCCGCTGGCGAGCTCCCCGCCCCACCCCCCGGGGTCTGGCTATAGAAGACGCTTCTGCTACTATCTGCGCACGGAGAACCGTCATGACCCGCCACGAGCTGGAGGAAATCAAGCGCCACTTCGACGCGGTCATGGAGCACATCCTGGACCAGGTCAAGCTGGTGGCCGAGGGCGTCCTTCAGAACACCCAGCGGCTGGACCGCATTGAAGCCCGCCTGGACCGCATCGAGGAGCGGCTGACCCTCCTGGAAGTTAGGGTGGCAGCTCTGGAATCCCGCGTGACCGCCCTGGAACAGCGTTTGGGCCGAGTCGAGCAACGACTGGACCAGATGGAACAGCGCTTGGACCAGCTGGAACAGCGCCTGGACCAGCTGGAACGCGAGGTTCGAGAGCTCAAAGCGGAGCTGGAACGCCTGCGCCACGAGCTCACGCGCTTCCAAACCCAGGCTGAAGCCCGCGCCCAGGAACTGCAGGAGCGGGTGGATAAGCTGGAAGCCACCATCTCCCATCTCCGCCAATAGCCCCAGCGGTACAATGCCGCCGGAAGGTGGGTTATGGCGCAAGGGTACGTGCCCAAGAACAAGGTTCGGTTTGTCACCGCTGCTTCCCTCTTTGACGGCCACGACGCCGCCATCAACATCGTCCGTCGCCTCCTCCAGGCCCACGGCGCCGAGGTCATCCACTTAGGGCACAACCGCTCGGTGAGGGAAATCGTGGACGCAGCCATCCAGGAGGATGCGCAAGGGATAGCGGTTTCCTCCTACCAGGGCGGACACATGGAGTTCTTCACCTACATGGTGGACCTGTTGCGGGAGCGCGGCGCCTCCCACATTCGGGTCTTTGGCGGGGGCGGCGGCGTGATCGTGCCGGAGGAAATCAAAAAGCTCGAAGCGTACGGCGTCGCCAAGATCTTCTCCCCGGACGACGGCCGCAAGCTGGGCTTGGACGGCATGATCAGCCTGATGCTGGAGGCTTGCGATTTCGACGTCACCCAGCTTCCCAACGGCCAGCCCCCCGACCTCACCCCCCGCCACTGGCAGAAGCTGGCCCGCGCCATTTCCCAGGTGGAATCGGGGAAGATGCCGGAGCTACCTAAGCCTACCAAGCACGCCCCGGTGGTGGGGATTACCGGCGTGGGGGGTGCGGGCAAGTCCTCCCTCACCGACGAGCTGGTGCGCCGGTTCTTGCTGGATTTTCCCCAGCTGCAGGTGGCCATCATTGCTGTGGACCCCACCAAGCGTCGAACCGGAGGGGCGCTGCTCGCCGATCGCATCCGCATGAACTCCTTGGCCAGCGACCGGGTGTACATGCGCTCTTTGGCCACCCGGCAAGCCCACCGCAGCTTGTCCCAGGCGGTGGAGGGGGCCATTCAGGTGCTCAAGGCCGCGGGTTTTGATTTGATCTTCGTGGAATCGGCGGGTGCCGGGCAAGCCGATAGCGAAATTGCCGACATCGCCGATGTGGCCATTTACGCCATGACCCCCGAATACGGCGCCTCGTTGCAGCTGGAAAAAATCGAAATGCTGGACTTTGCGCACCTGGTGGCCATCAACAAGTTCGACCGGCCGGGGGCTTTGGACGCCTTGCGGGAAGTGAAAAAGCAGTGGCGCCGGGCTCACTCGGAATTTCAGATGGACGACGAGCAGGTCCCGGTGTTTGGCACCTGCGCCCACCAGTTCCACGACTTTGGGGTGAACGCGCTGTACCAGCGCCTCCTCGGGGAGCTGGAATCCCGCTTTGGTCAGGCTTTCCATGTGGAGCAAACCCACGCCCAACCGGCGGGGCTCCCCCAGCGGCACCCCATCATCCCCCCCGAGCGCACCGGTTATTTGCGGGAAATCGCCCAAACCTGCCGAAAAGCCCGCAAGCGGGCGGAACAGCAGGTGGCGGTGGCCCGCAAGCTCTACCAGCTGGTGGGAGCCCGGGCGTTGCTTTCGGCTTTCCCCGGCGAAGGCAGCTTTGCCGATCTCTGGCAGCTCTTTGAGGCCATCACCTCGGGAACCATGCCACCCGAGCCGGCGCTTGCTGATCTCGATGCGGAAATCCGCCGCCTGGCCCATGAGCTGACCCCCGAAAGCCGCACCGCGCTTGCCACCTGGCCCAAGCTGCAGCAGGACTACGCGGGGGACACCTTCACCTACAAGGTGCGGGATCGCGAGGTCACGGTGGCGCTTTCTTCGGTTTCCCTGGCCGGCACCCACATCCCCAAGGTGGTGCTCCCGCAAAGCGAGGACTGGGGGGAAATCCTGCGCTTTATCCTGCGGGAAAACGTCCCCGGCGCTTACCCCTACACCGCCGGTGTTTTCCCCTTCAAGCGCCAGGAGGAGCTGCCCACCCGCATGTTTGCCGGCGAAGGGGGACCGGAGCGCACCAACAAGCGCTTCCATTTCCTGCGGGCCGGCCAGCCCTTTGCCCGCCTCTCCACCGCCTTTGATTCGGTCACGCTTTACGGGGAGGACCCGGCCCTCGAGCCCGATGTGTACGGAAAAATTGGGGAATCCGGGGTCTCCATTTGCACGGTGGAGGACATGGAAAGGCTCTATGCGGGCTTCGATCTCTGCGCCCCCAACACCTCCGTTTCCATGACCATCAACGGGCCGGCGCCCATGATGCTGGCCTTTTTCTTCAACGTGGCCGGACGCCAGGAAGCCAAGCGCCGGCTCATTGCCGACGGACGTCTCCGGGGCAATCCGGAAGACGCCCTGCAACCCTATGTGGACGGCAAGGGCTGGGACGAAATTGCCCAGCTCCTGAAGCCCGGTGAGTGGGAAGACGCCCTGCGCTGTGCGGTGCAAGTGGTGCGGGGTACGGTGCAAGCCGATATCCTCAAGGAAGACCAGGCGCAAAACACCTGCATTTTTTCCACCGAGTTTGCCCTGCGCCTCATGGGCGACATCCAAAGCTGGTTCGTGGAAAACCGCGTGCGCAACTTCTACTCGGTTTCCATTTCCGGCTACCACATTGCCGAAGCCGGAGCCAACCCCATCACCCAGCTGGCTTTTACCTTGGCCAACGGCTTCACCTACGTGGAGTACTACCTGGCCCGCGGGCTCGCGGTGGACGAGTTTGCCCCCAACCTCTCGTTTTTCTTCTCCAACGGCATGGACCCGGAGTACACGGTCATTGGCCGGGTGGCCCGGCGCATCTGGGCCACCGCCATGCGCGAGCGCTACGGGGCCAACGAGCGCAGCCAGAAGCTCAAGTACCACATCCAAACCTCCGGCCGTTCCCTCCACGCCAAGGAAATTGCCTTCAACGACATCCGCACCACCCTGCAAGCGCTGTTGGCCCTGGCCGACAACTGCAACTCCCTCCACACCAACGCCTACGACGAAGCCATCACCACCCCCACCGAAGAATCGGTGCGGAGGGCTCTGGCCATTCAGCTCATCTCCACGCTGGAGTTTGGGCTTTTGAAAAACGAAAACCCGTGGCAGGGCTCGTACTTCATCGAGTGGCTCACCGATAAGGTCGAGGAAGCGGTACTTGCCGAGTTTGACCGGCTAGCCGAGCGCGGTGGGGTTTTAGGGGCCATGGAAACCGGCTACCAGCGGGCCAAAATTCAGGAGGAATCGCTGCACTACGAGCGCCTCAAGCACTCCGGGGAGCTGCCCATCGTGGGGGTCAACTTCTTTGAAAACCCCAGGCGCAGCGAAAACGAGCTGGAAGCCCCCCAGCTCACCCGCGCCAGCAAGGAAGAAAAAGACGCGCGCCTGGCGCACCTGCGCGACTTCCAGGCCCGGCACGCGTTTCCCGAGCTGTGGGCGCAGCATCAAAACCGGCCGGTACCCAATCCCGAGCTGGACGCCCTGCCCCCCTGGCAGCGCCCCTCGGCCTACGCCCTGGCCCGCCTCCAGCACGCCGCCCTCACCGGGAAAAACCTCTTCGCCGAGCTTTTGGAAACCGTTTGCTCCTGCTCCTTGGGCCAAATCACCCACGCCCTGTTCGAAGTGGGCGGCCAGTACCGCCGAAACATGTGAGCAAAACACGCTCTTTTTAGAGCCCGTGGTCCATTCCTGGGCTTTTCAGGGCTGCCCCTCGGCTACGCCTAAGGCCAGCGCCAGCGGTACCCCCCACACCCTCGCGGCCAACCGCTGGCACTTGTTGCCGGCGTGGAGCAGAAGCCCAAAAGGGGCCAGATCCGGGTATTCTGCCAAAAACGCAGCAAGCCCAGCCCAGTCCCGCGGGCGCGGGCGGGCGGTAAGCTTAACCTCCAGCGGCCACAGCTTCCCCTGCCATTCCACCACGAAATCCACCTCCGTACCCGACGCGGTGCGCCAGTAGAGGATTTCCGGCTGCGGCACCACACCCTCCCGCCACGCCAGAAGCTCCGCCAAAACCTTCGTTTCCAGCAAGGCACCAGCCACCTCCCCGGCCAGGGGCCGCTCGCGGTGAAATCCGGCCAAAAAAGCCGTCAAACCGGGATCGCAAAGGAAAAACTTCGGCGCCTTCAGCAAGCGCTTGCTGCGGTTGACCGCCAGAGCCGGCAGCCGCAGCGCCAGGTAGGAAGCCTCCAAGAGGTTGAGCCAGCGGTGGGCTGTGGCCTGGGGGATCCCGGCATCCCGGGCCAGCTCCGCAAGGTTCAAGATCTTGCCCCCCCGCAAAGCGGCAAGGCGCATAAAGCGCCGAAAGTCGGCAAGGCGATCAATGGCCGTGAACTGCTGGAGGTCCCGCTCCAGATAGGTGCGAACGTACCCCTCCAGCCACTCCCACTGGAAATCAGCATCGGGACCCAGGGCGGCAGGAGGAAAGCCGCTGCTCATGAGCCACAGGTCATTACAAACCACCGGGAATTGCGTTCCCTCCCACCGCTGGGGATTTTGGAAAAGCTCCTCCCAAAAACCGGCGCGCCCTAAACCAAGGCGCTCGGCTTCGCTAAAGGGCCAAAGGGTGATGTACACCGCTCGCCCCGCAAGGCTTTCGGAAACCTCCCGCAACAAAGCAAAGTTTGCGGAGCCGGTGAGCAAGAACCGGCCAGGCCTCCGGGACACATCCACCTCACGCTTAATGGCCAGCAGGAGCTTGGGGCTTCGTTGAATCTCATCAACTGTAAGCGGTTTGCTGCTGGCCAAGAGGGCAAAGGGGTCCGACTCCGCCCGCTCCAGAACGTCGAAATCATCCAAAGACAGGTATTCCCGAGTCGGCCCGGCCAGTAAAGTGCGGACTAACGTTGTCTTTCCCGTTTGTCGCGCCCCAGTGACCACCACCACCGGGTGCCGGGTTAAGGCCTCCTCGATGCGCTTGGCTAAGTACCGGGGCTTGCGTCCTTTCAAATCATCCACGCTGTGAATGATAAACGTCCATGATGTGGAACGCAACTTCTCGTAGAGGAGAGCTCCGTCACTCCCAACGGCGATGGCGGACCCGATGCCGGACGCCTGGGAACCGGGTTAGGGCCTCAGTTTTCCTGGCCCATCGCCCATATCTCATCCCCTTGGGAAGCCCATTCGGCCGAAACATGTGAGCTTCGCTTAAAGGCCCTGCTACGTGCCTTCCTTTTCCGGCTTGGGCCCGGGTTTGAGGCGGCCGGAGCGGCGGGCGGCCTCCCGGAGCAAAAACTCGATTTGCGCGTTGATGCTCCGCAGTTCGTCGGCGGCCCACCGCTCCAGCACCGCGTAGAGCTCGGGATCCAACCGCAACAGGAACTTCTTCTTTTCCGCCATGGCGCCGGCCGGCGCTTACTGGTAAAGGCTGCCGGTGTTCAGCACCGGTTGCGCTTCGCTTTCGGACACCAGGGCCACCAGCAGGTTGTTCACCATGGCCGCCTTGCGTTCCTCGTCCAGGCTCACCACGCCTTGCTCGGCCAGCTGCTCCAGGGCCATGGCCACCATGCCCACCGCGCCCTCCACGATCTTCTGCCGCGCGGCAATGATGGCTTGCGCTTGCTGGCGGCGCAGCATGGCCTGGGCAATTTCCGGGGCGTACGCGAGATGGGTCAGGCGCGCCTCCATGACCTCCACCCCCGCCACCTTCAGCCTCTCCTGCAGCTCCGCACGCAAATCGTGGGCAATGGTTTCCGGCTCCCCCCGCAGGGAGGGTTCCCCTTCCGGAGCATCGTAAGGGAAACGGCTGGCTAAAGCCCTGATGGCGGTTTCCGATTGGATAGCCACAAATGCCTCGTAGTTGTCCACGTCAAAAAGCGCCTTGGCCGAGTCCACCACCTTCCACACCACCACCGCAGCAATTTCAATGGGGTTGCCGTGGGCATCGTTCACCTTGAGCTTTTCGGAGTTGAAGTTGCGCACCTTCAGGGAAACCTGCGGCCGTACCGCAAAGGGGTTGGCCCAGTGGAAGCCCGCTTCCCGCACCGAGCCAATGTAGCGGCCGAGAAACACCAGAACGCGCGCTTCGTTGGGCTTGACCACAAAAAGCCCCGGCAGCAACAGCCCAAAGACCACGAGCAAGATCCCCAGGGCGGGCCACAGGAAGCCCCAGGCCACGCTAGCCTCAGAGCTCCTTTCGGCCGCCGCCACGCTGGCAAAGAAACGGTAAAGCAGCCAGAAGCTCCACAGGGAAAGGCCCAAAAGCGCCAAAAGCACGGGAAAGCCACTGATTGAAAACGCCTTCTTTTCGTTGATCGGCACCATAGCTCACCTCCGCTTTCAGTATGATATCATCACGCTAGCATTGTCAAGACCCTTGCGGTGTGCGAACCTTGGGGGCGAAAAGGACGTATGAAGCGCAACGGGGGAAGGAGGCTCGCACCATGAAAACCCAGAGGCTTTTGGTTTTCTTGCTTTCCGCTGTTATCGCCGGGCTCTTCTTGGCCTCGTCTGGAGCGGCCAAATTGCCGCCGCTTTTGGACCGGGAGCTTTTTTTTGGCAACGCGGAAATTCTCGGTGCGAAAATTTCCCCGGACGGCAAGTTCATTGCCTTCTTAAAACCCTGGAACGACACCCGCAACATTTGGGTGAAGGGCACCTTCGAGCCTTTTTCCGCTGCTCGGCTTTTAACTGCCGAAACCAAAAGGCCCATCCCCGGCTTCTTCTGGAGCCAGGATTCCCGCTTCATCCTGTTTGTGAAGGACAACGACGGGGACGAAAACTACAACGTTTGGGCGGTAAACCCCCAGGACCCACCGGAGGAGGGCAAACCCACACCCAAAGCCCGCAACCTCACCGACCTCAAAGGCGTGCGTGCCAGAATCTATAGCGTTCCCAAAAAGCAACCGGACATCATTTGGGTGGGGCTCAACGACCGCGATCCTTCCTGGCACGACCTCTACCGCGTGCATATTGCCACCGGTGAAAAGGAGCTTGTTTACAAGAACACCGACCGCATCGTGGGGTGGGAGTTTGACCTGGAGGGCCAGCCGCGCCTCGCTTCGCGCATTTTGGAAAACGGCGACACCGAAATCCTGGCGTTTGACTCCGGGCAGTTCAAGAAGGTTTACGGCTGCTCGGTGCTGGAAACCTGCGGCACCCTGCGTTTCAGCAAGGACGGGAACAAGGTGTACCTGCTCACCAACCGCGGTGAAAACGTCAACTTCATCCAGCTTTCGCTTTTGGATTTGACCACCGGGCAGGAAGAGAAAGTGGAAAGCGACCCGTTGGGGCGGGTTGATCTTGAGGATGCGATCTTTTCCGAGCGTACCGATGAGCTGGTGGGCACCGTGTACCTGGAAGACAAACCCAGGGTTTACTTCCGCGATCCCAGCTGGGCTGAGATGTACGCCTACCTCCAGAAAAAGCTTCCGGGCAAGGTGGTCAACATCTCCTCCATGACCCGGGACGAAAAACTCATGCTAATCACCGCCACCTCCGACACCGAGCCCGGCGAAACCTACCTTTTTGACCGGGAAAGGAAAAAGCTCACGTTCCAGTACCGCATCCGCGAGCGCCTCCCCCGGAAGTACCTGGCCTCGGTGCAACCCATCCGCTACCGCTCTTCCGACGGGCTGGAAATCCCCGCCTACCTCACCTTGCCCAAGGGCATCCCCGCCAAAAACCTGCCGCTGGTGGTGGTGCCCCATGGGGGACCCTGGGCGCGGGATTTCTGGGGATACTCCGGCATGGCGCAGTTTTTGGCCAACCGCGGCTACGCCGTGCTGCAGCCCAACTTCCGCGGCTCCACCGGCTACGGCAAGGCGTTTTTGAACGCCGGCAACAAGCAGTGGGGCGAAAAAATGCAGGACGACATCACCTGGGGTGTGAAATACCTGGTGGAAAAGGGCATTGCCGATCCCAAACGGGTGGGCATCATGGGCGGTTCCTACGGCGGCTACGCCACACTGGCGGGCGTCACCTTCACGCCCGACCTTTACGCGGCGGCGGTGGACATCGTGGGTCCGTCCAACCTCATCACGCTTTTGGAGTCCATCCCGCCTTATTGGGAGGCCATGCGGGTCATTTTCCACGTTCGCATGGGCGACCCCTCCACCCCTGAAGGCAAGGCCCAGCTGGAACGCCAGTCGCCGCTTAACCACGTGGACAAGATCAAAACCCCGCTCATGGTGGTGCAGGGGGCCAACGATCCCCGGGTAAAGAAGAGCGAATCGGACCAAATTGTGGTGGCCCTGCGGGATAAGGGCTTCGCGGTGGAGTACCTGCTGGCCGACGACGAAGGCCACGGCTTTGCCCGGCCGGTTAACCAGATGGCGATGTTTGCGGCGGTGGAAAAGTTCCTGGCCAAGCACCTGGGCGGCCGCTACCAAGCCGATATGCCTCCGGACGTGGCCAAGAGGCTTGCGGAAATTACCGTGGACGTGAGCAAGGTGGAAAAGCCCAAGAAGATCCAAGTTCAAGCTAAGCCGGCGGTGCATGTAGCCCTCCTCCCCGGGACTTTCCGCTACAGCTTGCGGGTGGAAGCCCAAGGGCAAAGCCAGAGTTTCGAGTCGGCGATTTCGGTGCAAGAAAAGGACAACGCCTGGGTGGTCACCGAAACCCTGAAGCTGCCCCAGGGGGAGGTCAGCGACACCGCGGAGGTTTCCAAAGCTGACCTGACCCTCCTGCGGCGCTCGGTCAACCAGGGGCCGCTTTCCCTCACCGCCCATTTTGAAAAGGAAAAGATCACTGGCACCATGACCATGGCGGGTCAAAGCAAGCCTTTTGAAATCGCGCTTTCCGGGCCGGTTATGGCCGATGGGCCAGCCACCGGGCCCACCCTGGTGGCCCTCGCCCAACAGGGTGGGGAAAGCTGGACCTTCTTTCGGGCCGACCTCCTGCGCCAGCAGGCGCAGCCCTGCCAGGTGACGATCTTGGGTGAGGAAACCGTGGCCTGGGAGAGCAGCAGCGTTCCCACCACCAAGCTGGAAATGGTGTGCGGGGAAGGGGAAGACCGGTTTACCTTTTGGGTCGACCGCTCCCGAAATGTTCTGCTGAAGTCTTCGGGTCAATCGGCCAGGATGGGAGGGGTCACCATCCACCGAACCCTTCTCCCTTAAGTTTGCTACCGGTGTTGCCCGCAAAAGCCGGGGCTTCCGCCCCGGCTTTTTGCTGTTTCACTGCCCTGGCAGCAGGCCATACCACCGCGCCGTTTCCTTCTGGTAGAGTAATGCAAGCGCTATGAGCGCTGGCCGTTTGAGGGCGTAGCTATGGAAGTCTTTCTCCAGGGGGTGACCATGAGCGCTCTCGAAATCGTCTCCAACGTTTTTGCGGCCCTAGTCGGTTTTGGCCTCGCGATTGCAGTGTTCTTGGGCGAGCCCCTGAAAGGTCCATCCCGCCGTCGTTCGTTGATCTTCGCGAGCGGCATGCTCGTGACCCTGCTGGCCCTGCTGGTCAACCGCATTTTGGACGGCCCGCGGGGCATCTGGTGGTGGCTGAGTGTGGTGGGAATAGGTGCGGGCTTGGTTGCCGCTGTGGTTTGGATTTTTTTGGCCAGCAAGCAGTGGCCAAAGGAGCAGGAACAACCGCAAGAGCCAAGGCGTTTCCGACCGGTAGCGCTGTTGCTCTTGCCTTTGAGCTTCAGCCTATTCCTTTTGGCTTATCTGGTTTCCGCGCCTTTTGCCCAGGTTGCGTTGGCCCTGCTGGCTTTCGTTGTGGGTTTGTCCTTCACCCACCTGGCCTGGGTAAAAGAAAAGGCAAGCTAAACCTTGGGGCTTGTTGTGCCCGCCGGTAGTTTCTTAGGCGCGCAAAGTGGGCGTCGCCTCTCCCTCCCAGTTCTTTAATTCGTCTTTCGCTGCGTGCTGGCGCATCTTTCATGGAGAAAAGCAGAGTTCTCCCCCGGCTTGCGCTGATGCAATTCCAATAATCGCTCCTAAGCAGTCGCGGTTCCGAAAAGGCCTTCCCCGATTCGAGCAGCAGGGTGTGCATGAATAAAATACATGACCAGCGGTGGCGGAATCGAAAGACCAACGACATGCGAGTTTGGGGTTCCGTAAAACGTTGGAGGTGGTCGATGGATAGACAGGTGGGAAAACCTTTTCTCTGTTTGCTGGCATTGGGGCTTAGCTGGCTCGTGACCGAGCCGGTCCTGGGTGCACCAGAGAGGCAGGCACCCACTCAGGACAAATTCAGGGCGGCCGTGAGCGTCATGCCTCGAGGCTTTGTGCCCAATGCGGGCCAATGGGACCAAAATGCGGCCTTTTCGGCACTGGGCTTTTACGGGGCTACGTGGGTCACCCACGATGGCGAGCTGCGACATGTCCTCCCCGCGGCCTCAGACTGCGAACAACGGGTGGACACGAGGAGGCACAGAGCGCTTCACGAGCAACGTTTTAACCAACCCTGTGAGCCGAAAGCCTGGGTGCTTTCCGAGCGTTTCGTTGGCGGCAAAGTTAGGCAAATTCGAGGGATGGAAGAGCTAGAAGGGAAAGTGAGCTTTTTTATTGGCAACGACCCCCGCAAGCATCAGGCAGGCCTTCCTACGTACCGCTACTTGGACTTGGGCGAGGTCTACCCAGGGATTAGGGTGAAACTGGCCGCCAGCCAACGGACCGTGGAAAAGCTCTTTGAGCTCGCGCCCGGCACCGATCCCGGGAAGATTCAAGTGAAGCTCGAAGGTGCCGAGGACGTTCACCTCAGGGCTAGTGGGGAGCTGATAGTTAAAACGGGCTTCGGAAATGTGGTGCTCTCCAAACCCATTGCTTGGCAGGAAAAAGGCGAAATCCGGCAAGAGGTAGAGGTCTCCTACCGTTTAGACAAACCGCGAAAAGAGTTTGGCTTTTCTCTTGGACCCTATGACCGGAGCAAGTCCCTGTGGATTGATCCCTTACTTCAATCCACATACCTGGGGGGCTCAGGATATGACGCAGCATTTGCCTTAGCCGTTCATCCCCTTACTGGGGAAGTGTATGTCACTGGTGAGACCGCCTCCCTAGATTTCCCGGGTTCGGCGGGCGGCGCGCAGGCAACGTACGGCGGTGGAGCGCGGGACTGTTTCGTGACGCGGCTCAGCCACAGCCTCACTCAAAACCTTCAGTCCACATACCTTGGTGGCACAGGAAATGACGAAGCCTACGCGCTAGCCATTAATCCCAGTACCAACGAGGTGTATGTGGCTGGGACCACCTCGTCTCCTGATTTCCCTAACACAGCAGGTGGAGCGCAGTCCAATCACGCTGGGTTTGGTGATGCTTTCTTGGCCCGCTTCGATGCAAGCCTCGCACAGAATCTTCAATCTACCTATCTCGGTGGATCAGATGGGGAAACCGCACTCGCGGTAGTCATTCACGCGCCGAGTGGAGAGGTGTATCTGACAGGATTCACTTGGTCCGACGATTTTCCGAACACCGCAGGTGGCGCCCAGCCAAGCCCCGGGGGCTGGGCCGATGCTTTTGTCGCCCGCTTGAATGCAAGCCTTACCCAGAACCTTCAGTCCACTTATATCGGCGGCCCATTGAGTGACGGCGGTTCTGCCCTCGCCATCCACCCTGCAACCGGTGAGGTGTACGTGGCGGGCGATTTTGGGTTGCGCGATGCCTTTGTGAGTCGCCTCAGTGCCTCGCTAACCAGTAGCCTGCAGACGAGTTTTTTGGGAGGGTGGATGGTCGACTATGCCACGTCCCTCGCCATTCACCCTCAAACCGGAGAAGTGTACGTGGCCGGCTATACTGAGTCCAGTGATTTTCCGAACACAGACGGTGGTGCCCAATCGAGCTATGCTGGTGGAACTTCCGATGCTTTCGTTAGCCGACTGGATGCTGATCTTTCCACGATTCTTCAGTCCACCTACCTCGGCGGCTTTGGCGAGGACTCTGCAGCAGCTCTGGCAATTCACCCGATTAGCGGGGAAATATACGTAGCAGGGACGACATCGTCGAGCAACTTCCCTAACACCGCAGGCGGAGCTCAAGCGATTTGCAATACGGCGTACGAAGCGGTTGTGGCGCGACTCAATCCGTTGCTCACTGTAAACCCTCAATCCACCTGCTTGGGGGGCACGGGATGGGACTTTGCCTACACAGTTGGGATCTATCCCGTCACAGGGGAAGTTTACGTGGCGGGGAGCACGGATTCCATTGGGTTCCCAAACGCCACCGGCGGTGCGCAGGAAAACTACGGCGGTGGGTTTAACGATGCCTTTGTGGCGCGCTTGACCCCGGCTTTAGCCGCGGTTGCAGATATGCAACCCAGTCTGGGGTTTTTCCCCTCGAGTTTTGGGCCAGGCTCTGTGTACCCAGGCTTGACCTTTTCTTGCACCAACAACGGTCCAGATGATGCTGTGAACGCTACTTGCTCCATTGCCGCATCAGCAGGAACAATTAGTAACTTGACCTGTTTGCCTTCCGTGCCGGTGGCTGTGCTTGCGGTTGGGAGCAGTACTACCTGCACCTTCCAATTCACTGCGCCTGATACACAAGGGGGGCAAGACACCCCACAAACCGGCGTCATGCTTACCGTCACGGCCGGTACGGATAATGAAGCAGATCCTTCCAACAACACCGCCAGCACGGCTTTGCCTATTCCGCTCGTAGATGCGTTGGACGATGCGGCCAGCTTCCCGGCCAGCACCCGCCCGACTTACAACGTCGGGGCGAACGATCAGTACGGCACCGGTAGCTTGCCAGCAAATGCCACCTTTACGTTGCTGGGAACCACTACCTGCCCGTCCTCAAGCATCGGCGCCGGCGGTGTGACCACCTTTCAGGTCCCGGCTTCGGGGACCTGCGTGGTGGCATATCGTGTGTGTGTGGACAACGCCTGCGACACTGCGGAGCTTTTGGTCACCGCCCAGGAACCCATTCCGACCCTGAATGATCACGGGCTAGTGCTTCTTGCAGGGCTCATCGTGGCAGCCGGGCTGTTCTTACTCCGTCGGGCAGCGGTTTAAGAAGCCGGAGGGCGACGGCCCTTCGGCTTCTGAGTAAGCCCGGGGTTGCTTTTCCCGCCGCTTTACGCGGCATTTAAAAGGCCGGCCGTTGTGCACGAAGGACGAAAAACAAGGGCTTACCCCCAGGGGGGCTTGACAAGGGTTATGGTGTACTACTACACTAATACAGTGTGACGGTAGGAGGTGAACGTGAACCTGAACCTGGACCCCACGGATCCCACCCCGCTGTGGAGCCAACTGGCCCAGCGGCTGCGGGAGCTGGTGGCCACCGGACGTTTGGCACCGGGGGATCCCGTTCCCTCGGTGCGGGTGCTGGCCCGGCAGCTCACCCTGAACCCCGCCACCGTATCCAAGGCCCTGCAGGCCCTGGTGGCGGAAGGGGTATTCACGGTGCGCCGGGGCGAAGGCACCTTCGTGGCCCCAGACCCACCCCGCATGTCCGACCAGCAGCGCCGGCAAGCGCTGGCCAAAGCTGCCTTTGGCTACGCGGTGCAGGCCCGAACCTTGCGAGCGAGCCTTGGCGAGGCTCAAGACGCCCTCGCCCAGCAATGGGCCCAGCTCGACCAAAACCGAGGTGAACCATGAGTGAACCGGCCATTCAAGTGCAGCACCTCAGCCTTTCCTTTGGGAAAAAGCAAGTCCTGAACGACGTCAGCTTTTCGGTCAACGCGGGAAGCTTTGCAGTGCTGGCCGGGCCCAACGGCGCAGGAAAAACCACGCTGTTGCGCTGTTTGATGGGCTTTTACCGGCCGGCGCAGGGCACCATCGAGCTTTTGGGACGCCCCCGCAAGTGCCTGCCGGGTCGAGAGGTGGCCTTTGGCGCCGAAGCGTGCGACTTCCCGTCCGACTGGAGCCTACGCCAGCTGGCCCGCTTTCGAAGCCTGGTTGGGGAAGTAAGCCCAGAAGCCGAAAAGGAGTTTGAGCGCCTGCTGGAGCAGGTGAAGCTTTCCCCTTCCCTGAAGGTTTCCCAGCTTTCCCGGGGGCAGCGGAGCCTGGCGCAGCTTGCCTGGGTTTTGGCGTCTCGCCCAACGTTGCTGCTTTTGGACGAGCCCACCCTGGGGCTGGATGTGGTAGCCCGGGACCTGGCTCTGGACCTCCTTTTGGGCTTTTTGGCCGAACAACCGGCCACGGTGCTCTTGGCGACCCAGGACTTAGACCTGGCCGAGCGCTTGGCCGATACCGTGATCCTGCTGCATCAGGGCCGCTGCCACTGGACGGGAACGCTGGAGGCCATCAAGACCCGGTACCAGGTGGTCACCGTTCCCCGCGGTTTTGCGCCACCGGAGCACGAAGCGCCCCTGGTTCGCCGGGATGTGTTGGAGGGCGAGCAGTGGGTTGTACCGGTCACCACCGATCACTGGAAGCGTTGGTTGGAGGACCGCGGAATTTCCGGTCGAACCCCAACTCTCGGAGAAGTGGCTTTTGCCCTGTGGCACGAGCCAAAGGAGGACACATGCGCAAGTTAATGGCAAGCGTGTATTTTTTCTTCCGTTACCACCTTTGGATTGCAAGCCTTGGGCTTGCGGTCCTGTTGGCAGCGGGCTTCTTGGGCCTCTTAGGCCCGGCCCTTTGGGCTTGGCAACCGCAAGACATTCGCCAAGCTTTGGCCCTTCTTTCCCTGGTCGCCTTACCTCCCCTCCTGGCCGCCTTAACCGGAGCCCGCAGCTTCACCACCGCCGAAGCGCTCCAAAACCAGCGGTTCTTGGAAAGCCTGGGCTTGAGCCCGGCGCACCTCTGGTGGGGAGCGTGGGGTGCAAGCCTGATTTTGGCTTTTCTTTCCAGTGTGGTGGGAGCCTTGCCCGCTTTCCGGTTGGCGTTGCGGGAGCTGCCCCGAAGCCCGTGGGACTACCTCTTTTTTGCGGTTTCGGTGGTGGCGTTGTGGGCCCTGGGGCACGTGCTCACCCTCATGCTCCGGGCCCGCACCCTTTGGCTGGCCGCCGATCTAGTAGGGGCCGCGCTGGCAAGCTGGATCTGGTACACCCTCTGGCAGCGCATCCAGAATCGCGTGGGGATGGAAGCGGTGTTGCCGGTGGCGGTGGTCGTTTTGAGCGCCGCCACGATCATCCTGTTGCTCACCAGCTTCCTCACGCTATCGAAGGCCCGAACCCACCTTCCCGCGGCGCACCGAGTGGCCACCCTCGGGCTCTGGCCTTCCCTCATTGCGCTGGCCGTCGTGTTTTTGGGGGTCATGACGTACCTGGAAGCCAGGGCTCCTTACCACCTCCGCTGGGTTTCCATCACCACCCCTGACCCCACCGGTCGGTATTGGTTTGGCTCTGGTGAGGCCTTTGGCCAGCTCAAGCTGCGGAGCACCTTCCTGTGGGACCGGGAAACCAACACCCGCCGGCATTTGCCGGTGGAGCAAGCGATGGATTTCTTCTTCCTGCTTCCCCCGTACCTCTCGTTTTCGCCGGAGGGCACCAAGCTCGCCTACCTGGACGGGGAAACACACTCCCGGTTGCTGCTGGTGGAGCTTGCCAGCGGTGCGCAAAAAACGATTTCCGGCCTCCAGCCCGACAGCACCCTCTGCGCTTTGGGTCCACACGGTCAAACCGCGGTGGTGCGAGAACCGGGGGGAAGCCTGGTGCTTCTCAACCCGCAAACTCTTGAACGGAAAACCCTCTTCGCCGGCTCGAAAAATCCGCGCGCCCTCTGGGTCTGTCGCGCCACCAATTCAATTTTGGAGGTGCTGGGCGGCGAATGGCAGGGCCCGGAAAGCGAAGAAGGCGAACGCCGCCTCCACCTCGCAGCCTGGCGCCTCCCTTGGAGCAACCTAACGCCCCGAGAGCTTTTCTCGCTGCAGTTTGCCGGTCCCTACCGAGACGCGAGCGCGCAAATTGGGGAGGACCGGATGCTGCTCACGCTGCGGGTAGCCGATCCCTTCGATCCCAGCCGCCGCAGCAGCATCGTGTACGTCCACCAGGGTCAAACCCTGTGGCAGCACGATCTGCCAGGCGGAGCCTCCGCCTACCTGGCGGACCCCGGCGTGGTTCTCATCCGCGTCACCGACGATGGTGGAACCGCACGCTGGGTGGACGACAGGGGCACCACCCTCGCGGAGACAACGCTTCCGCTCAAAAGCGGCACGAGGTGCGAGGCCTGGAAGGCAGCCAAAACCCAGTTTGTGCTGGCCTGCCACACCATTCCACTGAAAACCCACTTCCTCCTCTGGAACCCCGGCCAAAACCAAATCCAACCCTTAGCCCAAACCGACACTTACGCCACCGGCTACTGGCGCTCCTGGGTCAGGTACCAGTTCTTCTCGGAGTGGCCTCTCCCCACCCTCCACGGCCAGCCGACCTTCGAAACGGGAGGAGCGCTCTTTGCCCTTGACCCCTCATCCGGCCAGATACAAAAGCTGCTCCCCTAGCGTTACCACGGGTTTTTCACGTGGCAGGCGCGGCCGGTTTTGGCAATGTAGTCCTGGTGGTAGTCCTCCGCCGGCCAGAAGGTTTTGGCCGGCTCCACTTTTGTGACGATCTTGCGCTTGCCGAAGCGACCGGAACCCTCCAGTTCGGCAATGAACGCCAGGGCCTCGCGCTTTTGTTCCTCGTTCACGTACCAAATCCCCGAGCGGTACTGCTCCCCCACGTCGGGGCCCTGGCGGTTTTCCTGGGTGGGGTCGTGCATGTCAAAGAAGGCCTGCAAGAGACGACGGTAGCTGATGCGCTTGGGGTCGTAGGTGACCTTCACGGTTTCGGCGTGGCCGGTGGTGCCGGAGCACACCTGCTCGTAGGTGGGGTGATCCACGTGCCCCTGCATGTACCCCGATTGGGCGTCCAAAACGCCAGGTCCCTGCTGGAAGTAGTGCTCGATGCCCCAAAAGCAGCCGCCGGCAAAGTACGCCACTTCGGTTTTTACGGGCTGGCTTTCCGGGGGCAGCTCCCGACCCCGGGCATAAAAGCGCAGGGCCGCCGAGTTCACGCAGTGCCGCTCACCGGTGGGGGGAGGACCGTCATCAAAAACGTGGCCCAGATGGGCTCCGCAGCGGGCGCAGGTGATTTCCGTGCGCACCATGCCGTAGGAAAGGTCGGGCTTGCGGGCCACGTGCTCGGGGTCAAACTCCCGATAAAAGCTGGGCCAGCCGGTGCCCGAGTCAAACTTGTGGTCGGTGGTGAAGAGCGGCAAGCCGCACACCACGCACACGAAAATCCCAGGCTCCTTAACGTGTAGCAAGCCGCCGCAAAAGGGAGGCTCGGTGCCGGCCTTTTGCGTTACGCGGAACGCCTCGGGGTCCAACCTGGCCGCCAGGCGCGCCACGTCTTCCCGGGGAAGAGGGGTAATGTCGTAACCGGATTTGGAGTAACGGGGCTTCACCTTCACCTCCTGGGTCTGGGACGAGCCGGCATCTGAAAAGCCACCACAGCCCAAAAGCAACACCGCGAGACCCAACCCAAGCTTGCCACCCACGGAAGGTATAACCGCCCTCAGGGCCATTTGCTTCCAACGCCTCCCGCGGGGAAAGCGTACAATCATCAGGGCGATGCCATGTACGAGGCCTTTTACGGTTTGGCCAGCTCTCCGTTTAGCTTGACCCCGGACCCCCGCTTTTTGTTTTTTTCCCGCCAGCACCGGGAGGCCTTCGACAGCATCCTCTACGCCATTCACCGGGGGGAAGGGTTCGTGCAGGTCACTGGCGAGGTGGGGACCGGAAAAACCACCCTTTGCCGGGCGGTGCTGGCCAACGTCCCGGAAAGCTCCCGCACCGCCTTGATCCTCAACCCGGTGCTCACCAGCTTGCAGCTGCTCCGCGCCATCCTCAAGGAGCTGGGGCAGGAAGCCCGGGGCTCGGACCGTTCGCGGCTTTTGGATCGGCTTAACAACTACCTTTTGGAGGAAGCCCACGCCGGGCACCGGGTGGTGTTGTTCATTGACGAAGCTCAGGACCTCCCCGCCCCGCTCCTGGAGGACATCCGCCTGCTATCCAACCTGGAAACCGACGACCAGAAGCTGCTTTTGATCGTGCTTTTGGGGCAACCCGAGCTGAAGGCTAAGCTTGCCTCCCACGGCTTGCGTCAGCTTTCCCAGCGCATCACCGTGCGCTACCACCTCACCGGTTTGCGCTTTGTTGAAACCAAGCGCTACATCCTGCACCGTTTGGCGGTGGCCGGAGCCAACGGCCGCCCCACCTTTTCTACCCCGGCGCTGTGGGCCATTCAGGCCGCCTCCAAGGGCATTCCGCGTCTTGTCAACGCCGTGTGCGACAAGACGCTTCTGGCCGGCTTTGTGGAAGAGACCGACTTCCTGCGACTGCGGCACGTCCGCCAGGCGCTGGCGTCGCTGGGAGGTGGGCGATGAGCCTGGTGAGCGAGGCCCTGCGCAAAGCCCGGGCGCAGCAGCTGCGGCAAGCCGCAGAGGGCGGGCAGCTGCCGCCGGCGGTAGCACCGGCACCTCCAAGGAAGCGAGCCTTGTCTTTTCTGCTGGTGGTAAGCCTGCTTTCGGGCCTGGCCGGAGCCTCACTGGTAGCGATCTTCTGGTCTCACGGGCCGGCCTCACCCAAGCCCCATTTGGCGCCGGCCTCACCCTTGCCCTCACCCCAGCCGGCTCCGGCCATTGCCGCTGCCGTGCCCGTCCCTACGCCGGCGCCGTTGCAAAACCCATTGCCTTCAAGCTCACCCTCCCCCGAAGCGCCCCCGTCTCAGGAAGCTCCCGTGCCGAACCAAGTGCAGTTGCCCAGCGTCCCCCAACCTGTTCCCCCCCCCACGGCTAAGCCGGCGATCTCACAGGAGTTTGCGGTGCAAGCCAAGCTACCCGACAGGGTGCTTACCTTGGACTTTTTGGTTTACGGGCCCACAAGGTCTTTTGCCCGCATCAACGGCCAAGAGGTGGTGGAGGGCAGCACGGTGGCCGGCTTTGTGGTGGAAAAAATCCTGGAAGATCGGGTGATCCTGCGACAGGGCCAGGAAACCGTGGTGCTGAAGACCCGTTAGCGGTCCGGAAAGCACATTGATCCCACCGGGCCTGCGGAGGCCTCCTTTTGCTGACTGCTTAGGGAATCCGCCCAAACCCTGAGGGGCTTCCCAGGAGCACGGCGAGACCACAGGAAACTTTTGCCCTGGCTCCACCAGAGCGAAAAGGCAAAGAATTTTCGGCCAACAAACGAAACCGGCGTTCTAGCCGTGTGATTTTTTTGCGAAACTGTTGGCATCGTCTTAGGGATTTCGGATCGTCGACGAAGCCCTTGACACCCCGTAACCCACCGCTAGCCTAAGGGCCAGGAACGTTGGAGGGGGTTATGTGGGTCTCAAACCTCTCGCATACTTGGACCGCACGCACCTGCACCTTTGGGGCGCTTTTGGCTGCCCTTGTTGGCCTCTTGGCGGCCGGCACCACGGTTTTCGCCGGTGAGCGCATAAACAACCTCCAGGTGCGGGTTCGTTCTTTTGCCACCGGCGCCGACCTCACGGCTCAGGCCCAGGTGGAGGTCAAACCCAAGGAACGCCTGGTTGCTACCATGCAGCAGGCCGCCACCGAGCGGGAGGTGGAGCTGCGGGTTTCGGCACCCGGCTTTCGCCCCCTGGAAACCCGGTTTATGGTGAAAGCCGACGAGCAACTGCCCGTGCAGGTGTGGCTGGATCCCACCGACGGCAGCTTGGAAGCCCTGGCCCAAAGCCTGCTTCGGCGGCTACCACCGGAAAGTGGGGTGATTTACGGGTACCTTTACAACAAAACCAGCGGCCAGCCGTTAGGGGGAGCGCGGGTGGCGTTGGAAAGCCTTGGGCTTGCCACCACCAGCGATGAGCGCGGCTATTTCGAGCTTACCTACCCGGTGCTGGCGCCAGAAGGAGAAGACGTGCCCTGGCGGGATACCGTAGTGATTTCCGCCCCGGGCTTCGTGACCCAAAAGATCGAAGGGGTTCTCTTGCCGGCGGCAGCCCAGCGCTTCATTGAGGACCTGGAGCCGGGCTCCGGGGTTTCGGTGCGCGATGAAACCCCGGCGGCACTGCGCATGGAGGAGCAGGAGCAGCATCAAACGGCCCCGGAACCGCCAGCGCAATTGCCGCTTCCGGCAGCGGTGGACCAAGGCCCGGGATGGAACGCCCAAGCGTTGGGTTTTTCCGCCCGGGCGCAGTTGGTGGGCATGACGCCCCCTTCCACCATTCGCGTGGGCACCAACTGCACCGGCACCTCCTGCTCTTCGGTTTCGGTGATGAGTTTGGAAAGCTACGTGGCCGCCGGTTTAGATGAGGAGTGGATTTCCTCGTGGAACGGCCACGCTTTGCGGGCCGGGGCCATTGCTTACCGTTCGTACGGCGCTTGGTACGTGTACCACCCGTTGGCAAGCAACTACGACATTTGCAGCACTACGTACTGCCAGGTCTTCTCCGCCGACGTGGTCACCAGCACCCAGCAGGCGGCCAACGCCACCGCCGGCTTCATGCTGCAACGAGGGGGAAGCCTGTTTCGGGCTGAGTTTTCGGCGGAAAACAACGCCTGGGATGACCCTTACGATGGGCTCTCCTGCGTGAACAGCGACCTTTCCTGCGGGAACGGCAAAGCCGGTTCCCCGGCGAACTCCTGGCCCTGCCTTTCCGACTCGGTGTGCAGCAACAAGGGCTGCTTTGGTCACGGGCGGGGCATGTGCCAGTGGGGCACCTCACGCTGGGGCTCCCAGGGCAAGCTGTGGAACTGGATCACCGACCACTACTACAACGCCAACGGCGCTGGCTCCGGCATGCGCACCGCTTACATCACCAGCCCCATTACCATGCCGAGCTTTTCGCCCTCACCGAGCGCGGTAAGCCGCGGCGGAACCTTCACCATCAACCTCAACGTGAACAACAGCGCTGGGCTTTCCCACTCGCAAATCATGATTGGGGCCAGCATTTACTCCGCGGCCAGCGGCTACATTTCCGATCCCGGCCACGACAAGAAGGTTTCCCTGGCGGTAGGCAGCAACAGCGTTTCTCGGCTGTTTACCGTCCCCTCCACCGCCCCCACCGGCAGCTACAACCTCATCGTTTCCCTTTGGTACGACGTGGACGGCGACAACGCCATTACCAGCGCCGACTTGCCGTTGCTCACCGCCACCCAAACCGGGGCCATCACCGTTACCAACCCCACCACCAACATCATCAGTGACGGAGATTTCGAAGGCGGGCTTTACGGCTCCTCCAACTATGGAAGCTCCGGCACCACCGGGCCTTGGTCCTGGACCTCCACCGGCAACAACAACCCCATTTCCCAAGACGCCAGCCGCGCTTACGCCGGTTCCTGGCTTGCGTGGATGAACGGCTACGGCTACACCGAAACCGATACCCTGCGGCAAACCGTCACCATTTCCTCCACCGCCACCGCCGCCACCTTGAGCTTTTACCTCAAGGTGGTCACCTCGGAAACCACCACCAGCACCGCCTACGACACCCTCAAGGTGCAGGTGATCACCAGCTCGGGCAGCACCACCACCCTGGCCACCTACTCCAACCTCAACGCCAGCTCAGGGTACATCCAACGCACCTTTGACCTGCTTTCCTTCAAAGGCCAAACCATCACCATCAAGTTCGTGGGTCAAGAGGACAGCTCGCTGGCCACCAGCTTTTACATTGACAACGTGGCGCTCATGGTTTCCGGAAGCTAAGGGCGGATGGCAGTACAAGCCTGAGTCAAGAACAACGCAACCATCGCCGGGGGAGAAAGCCTCACGCTGGTCCCCCGGCTTTTTTGCCCTTTCCCCAAAACCACAGCTTGGAGGTAAAAACCGTTCGGCGGGTGCTGCCTCCTCCTACGTGAAAAGAAGGCCAATGGAGGCGTTTTCCCCTACGCTTGACCCAGAGAAGGCGCCACGCGACCCAGGGAGCCCGCTTGCGGAGCCAGGTGCGTGCGGGGCCCAAGGCTAAAGCTCTTGCCGCGCCAGCTCACGGTGCGGGCAAGCCACGCCCAGGCCCAGGTGACCACCGCCAAATGCTCAGCAACCAGCACCAAACCCGCGAGGCGCAGCCATGGCTCCTTCTCCTCCACCAGCCGCAGGGCCCAGGCCGAAAGCAGGAGCTGCGCAAAAAACGCCGCAATCCAGACACCCGCGGTGAGCGCCCCGGGGGAGAAGGCCAGGGCTAAGCTGGCCAGGGCCAGCGGGAAGAGCAGCGGCTCGCCGCAAAACCCCCAGGGGGCCATGCGGCGGCGGATCATGGCCCAGCGGCGGTAGCGGCCGGCCACCTGCCCCAGAGAAGCCCCGCCGGTCACGTTGTGCACCGGCACGCTTGCCAGCACCACCCCCAGGCCCCGGGCTGCCACCTCCTGCCCGCAGACCTGGTCTTCAGCCAGAAACTCCGCCAGGAACGGAAAGCCACCTAGCTCTTCCAGGGTGCTTCTCCGCAACATCATGCTCTTTCCCACCACGCAAACCCCGGAAAACAAGCGGTGCATGGCGGCGGTGCCACCCATGACGAAGGTGTTTAAAAGCAGCGCGTCGCTCCGGCCACCCCAGCTTTTAGCCCCAGTGCCGCGGATGGGGGAGGAAACCAGACCCACCCCCGGTTGCTCCAGGTGGGCCACCATGTCCCGGAGGGTTTGCGGGTGCAACCGCACGTTGGAATCAGATACCAGAAGCACCGGATGGGAGGCGTAGGGCAGCATGTTGGCAAGGTTGGCCACCTTGGGGTTAGGACCCACCTCGCGGCTATCCGCCACCACCCGGGAGGGGATGTGGGGAAACTCCGCCGCCACCTTGCGGGCCACCGCCAGCGCCGGATCGGAAGCGTCCCGGGCGCCAATGATGACCTCAAAGCGCGGGTAGTCCTGGCGGAACACGCTGCGGAGGTTTTCCTCCAGGTCCGGGTCCAAACCCTTCACCGGCTTGAGGACGCTCACCCCCGGCCAGACGGCCGGTGCCGCCGGAGGTTGCGAGCGCAGCTGCGCCCTTTGGGCCAACACCAAAACCAGCCGCAGCGAAAGCCCCAGCAAAACCAAAGCCAGCAGTGTCAGCTCAACCATGGCTTGGATCTTCCGGCCGGGCCGTGAAGACGCGGTGAAGCCGGCTTTAAGGAAGCGTTAAGGCAGGGCTGTGTTAGCCTTACCAACCCATGGGGAGCGATCCAAATCCTGCCGGGGACGTGTTGCTGGCGGCGGTGGATATGGGGTACGGCCACCTGCGGGCCGCATCGGCCTTGAGCTCGCAGCTGGGGGTGCCGGTAAGCCAGGTGGACCGTCCCCCCTTCGCCACCGCTCACGAAGCCCGCCTGTGGAAGGTGCTGCGTACCGCCTACACCGGGCTTTCCCGGGCCTCCCAGGGGCGCTGGGGGGGACGGACCTTGCGCTGGGTTCTGGAAACCCTCACCGAAATCCCCCGGCTTTACCCTTACCGCGACCTTTCCGCCCCCAACTTGGCCGTGAAGCTGGCCACCGGCTTGATCCGCGCCGGGCTGGGCAAGGAAGTGGTGCGGGTGGTGCGGGAAAAGGACGCCACGTTGCTCACCACGTTTTTTGCTCCGGCGCTGGCGGCCGCCCATGCCGGCCTGCGGCGGGTGGTTTGCGTGGTCACCGACAGCGACATCGCCCGGGTATGGGTCCCCGCCGACCCGGCGGGGCACCCCATCCTCTACTGCGCCCCCAGCGAGCGGGCCGTTCGCCGCCTGCAAGCCTACGGTGTCCCTCCCCACCGGGTGCACCTCACGGGTTTTCCGCTTCCCCCGGAGCTGGTCAACGAAGGCCAGGAGGAGCAGGTGGCGGAGGCCATGGCCCGGCGGTTGGTGCGCCTGGATCCGGCCGGCACCTTTCGCCGGCAGTTTCGAGCCGAGCTGCAGGGGGCCCTGCCGCAGTTGGCCGAGGTTTCATCCCCCGAGCCTCCCCGCCTGACCTTTGCCGTTGGGGGAGCGGGGGCGCAAGCCTTCATGGTTCGGCAGTTCCTGCCCTCCCTGGCCCCCCTTTTGCGAGAAGGCCGGCTGCGCCTGGCGCTGGTGGCCGGGGTGAACGAACGGGTGTTTCGGCGCTTTCAGCAGTGGGTGGCCGAAGCCCATCTTGACCACCTGCCCCCCGCGGTCCTCCAGGTGCTGTGGGAACCCACGGTGGAGGCATACCTCGCTTCCTTCCACCGCTTGCTTGCGGACACCGACATCCTGTGGACCAAACCCTCGGAGCTCACGTTTTTTGCGGCGCTAGGGATCGCCCTGGTGTTTGCCCCGCCGGTGGGGGTTCATGAGGTTTTGAACCGGCGGTGGGCTCTGGAGCGGGGCGCGGGCCTCAAGCAGGAGCACCCCTCGGCGGCCGGGCAGTGGCTGGCCGATTGGCTGGCCGATGGCACCTTAGCCGGCGCTGCGTGGAACGGCTTCCGCAGGCTCCCCCGGCGGGGTGGCAGCCGCATTGCCGAGCTGCTGGCCAGGCTCCACGCCGATCCCCAGGGGCTCTTTTAGGCGGCCTCGGTGAGAAGCGAGCGAAAGCGGGCAAGCTCAGGCAAGCGGCTCACCGCCAGCCGCACCATTTCCCTTTGGCCGGAAAAGTGCCGGCGCACGATCCACGGCGAAAGGGCCCAGGCCAGGGCTCCCAGGGCCTTGAGGCGAAGCCGCTCCATCCTCGAGGAAGCTTGCCGCAAATGCTGGTCAATCACGTGGCGGCGCCCCACCAGGAAGTTGTGCACCAGGAAGGTGCGGGGGGTGGAGTGGTGGCCAACGATCCGGCTTTGCCCCCGGAGGATGCCAGCAAAAAACCCCGAGATGTCCTCGCACGGCACGGCGGTGTACACCGTACCCACCTGCCCGGTGTGGGTGTCGCTGCCCCCCTGCATCCCCTTGCCAAAGCGCACTGCCAGTTCCTCCGCCAGCACGTTGAGGGCCTGCATGCGGCCGCCGTTGCGGGTTTCCAGCACGTCCACCTGCTCCACCAACGCCAGAAACTCCTGGGCTTCAATGGTGGAGAGGTTTTCCCGGTAAAAGGGGTGGTTCCAGGCAAAGAAAAGCCCCTGCTCGCGACAGTACGCCGCTACCGCAAAGGCGTCCTCGCGGCGCTTTTGCAGCTCCCGGTGCTGGGCTTCGTTGTGACCGTAAACGTTGATATGCACCGTGAGCTTGCTCACCGGCAGCTGCGTGGATACCTCCTCGCCTACCACAAAGTCCTTGGCCTCCGGATGGCGACTTAAGAAATCCAGGCACCCGTCAATGGTGTCGTGGTCGGTGATGGTGACGAAGTCCATCCCTGCCGCCTTGGCCCGCTGGTAGATTTCTTCCGGCGTTTCCTTGGGCCGAAAGTTCACCTTGCTCACCCTCGGCACCGGCTCTACCGAAAAACACGAGTGCACGTGCATGTCCATCTTCTTCCAGGTCATCGTTACCTCCCGGCAGCAGCCTGAAGCTGTTGCCGAGGGTAAGGTGACAGGGCCCCATGAAGACCCGGGCAAAGCCATGTCAAGGGGGTGTGAAGGAAAAAGTTTGTATGGCCTATTTAGCTGCGGAAAGCCCAGCGGACCGCCCCCTGCTCATTGCGAGTCTGGCGCTTGCGCAACGCCCACGGGGGATTGCAGCTCCGGTTTGGCCCGCCGGGGGCCCTTGGGGGAGCTGCGGAAGCGCTCATCCCAAAGGTGCAGGAGCGCGAGAACGGGGTGGCGCCAGAGCATGCGGGGACCGGCAAAGCGCATCACCTCCCGCACCCGCTCCCGCGGCTCCGGCTTGTAGCAGTGAATCGGACACTTCACGCAGGTGGGCTTGTCGTCACCGAAGGGACAGCGGTCCAGCCTGAGGTGGGCATAGCTCAGGAGCTCCCGGCATTCCCCACAGAGCTGCGGCCCCCCGTGGTGGGCCCGGCAGTAAATCTGCACCATGGCCTGCAAGGTTTTTTCTTCCCGTCGGCGGCGTCGCCCCCAGTCTCCCATCGCTTCTTATTTTGGGCCCTTACCACTTCCCGTCTTTGCGCCAGCACAACGACCATCCGAAGCTCTTTTGCTCCGCCCCTTTGTTGAGAGCGGGCCAGAAAAAACCTTTCAACCAAAGACGCCCATTGGCGATACCGCTTCGCCACCGCCCCTTTGGCCTTGACTTGATCTTCACATTGGTGTTCACTTTACCCAACAAAAGCCTTCTGGGTGGGTGACCACCGGGGCAAAGGGAGGTCAGGATGATGCGCAAGCTTTTCCTCGTTTGCCTGTTAACCCTCGGCTTGGCAGGGCTCGCCATGGCCTTGCCCCCCAGCGACGAGGGTGGACCGGCGCGGCTTTCCGCCAGCGTTTCGGTGGATCACTATCAGTTTGGGTTGGATGAGCCGCTGGCCGTGCAGTGGAGCCTCACCAACGATAGCGACAAGCCGCTTTACGTGCTCCGCTGGCACACGCCGCTCGCCGGCATTGAAGCCAACATATTTGCGGTGAGCCGCAACGGCCAGCCGGTCATGTACACCGGCAGGCTCATCAAGCGCCCGGAGCCGGGGCCCGAGGACTTTATCAAGCTGGAGCCGGGGGAAACCATCAGCACCACGGTGGACATTTCCGCGGCTTACGACATGACGGTGCGCGGGGAGTACACGGTGCGCTACCGGGCCGAGCGGCTTTTGGTGAAGGAAAGCCCGGAAGGTCCAGAAGTTCAAGCTCTCAGCAGCCAAGCTGAGGAAGCGCGCCTTTACGTGGAAGGCCGGGAGGAGGGCGAGCGGAAGCTGGAGCTGGACCTTTCCGCCATGTACGTGGGCGGCTTTACCAACTGCACCAACTCCCAGCAGAGCACGCTTTCCAGCGCGTTGAACTACGCGGTAACCATGGCCACCAACGGCTACAACTACCTGTTGACCTACGGCAGGACCTCGACCCGCTACAGGTGGTGGTTTGACTACCGCACCGATCCCTCCACCACCTACTTCAACACCGTGAAATCCCACTTTGCGGCCATCAAAGATGCCTTGGCCAACAAGCCGGTTACCTTCGACTGCTCCTGCACCCAAAACTACTACGCCTACGTCTACCCCAGCCAGCCTTACAAGATTTACCTCTGCAACGCCTTCTGGTCGGCGCCCATGACCGGCCGCGACTCCAAAGCCGGTACGCTGGTCCATGAAATCAGCCACTTCTACGTGGTGGCCTCCACCGATGACTGGGCCTACGGCGCCACCGCGGCCCACAATTTGGCCGTGAAAAAACCCAGCAAGGCCATTGACAACGCCGACAACCACGAGTACTTCGCTGAAGACTCCTACTGAGCGTCGCAACTGACGCTTAAAGGCGGGCGGGGCTTCCCCGCCCGCTTTTTCCTTTGTCCCGCAAAGGGTCTAAACTTTTCATGACAGCGCCATGGGGAGGGATTCCAAGCGGTGGCCACGGTCTTAGAGCAGGTCCAAGAAAAGTACGAGCTCCTGGGCAAGATCAAGGAAGGGGGCATGGGCGCCATTTACAAGGTGCGCCACAAGCTCCTGGGTGAAGAGCGCGTGGTCAAGATCATGCGCCCGCAGCTGGAAGGGGACCAGGAGTTTGCGGTGCGCTTCGTGCGGGAAGCGCAAACCCTCATTCGCGTGCGCCACCCCAACATCGCCCAGCTTTACGACTTCTTTGCCGATGAAGCCGGCAACGCCGCCATGGTCATGGAGTACATCCCCGGCATTGACCTGCGGGAGCTCTTGCGCCGGCACGGACCCCCGTCCCTGGGGCTGGCGGTGGAAGTAGCCTTCCAGTCCCTGGAAGCCATTGGCTTTTTGCACCGGCGCAACATGGTGCACCGGGACATCTCCCCGGACAACCTCATGCTGTGCCGCGACGCCGACGGCAAGCCGCTGGTGAAGCTCATTGATTTGGGGATCGTGAAGGTCTTGGAAGCCGAAGCCACCGGCCTGACCTCCACCGGCATGTTCATCGGCAAGGTGCGTTACGCCTCCCCCGAGCAGTTCAAGAGCGCGGAAGGGGCCAAGTTGGATCAACGCTCTGACCTTTACTCCTTTGGCGTGGTGTTGTACGAGCTTCTAACCGGTCGCTTGCCGGTGGTGGGCGACACCGCTTCGGCGCTCATTGCCGCGCACCTCTACCACCCGCCTTTGGGCTTCGACGTCACCGATCCGCAGGGAAGGGTGCCCTCCGACCTGCGGGATCTGGTCTTAAAGCTTTTGGCCAAGGAACCCAGCGACCGACCGGCCAACGCCGAAGCGGTGCAGGAGCTGCTGCGCCAGTTGAAGAGCCGCTACCGCTTTTCCCCGGAAGAGCTGGAAAAGGTTTTGCCTCCTCAGGAGGAGCTGCAGGCCACCGCGCTCACGGCACCACCCACCGCCCCTTCCGGGCAACCTCGAACCCAGACCACGGCCCCCACCGCCGGCTGGGAACCCACAGCCCCCACCGTGCCCGCTCCTGCCCCCACTGCGCCTGCCGTAACCCCCGCCCCAACACCGGCCGTGACCCCTGCACCGCCCACGCAAAAGCCCAAGCGGTGGCTGTGGGTGGCCGCCGGTGTGACGCTAGTGGCCGTCCTGGCAGGCGGGCTACTTTTCGCCCGGCGTTTTTTGCCCAAATCTCAAAGCGCTGCAGCGAACCCCAGCACCGGGGTTTTGGTGGTTCACGCCGTGCCCTGGGCGCGGGTGCTGGCCCTCAAAGACGAACAGGGAAAGAGTTTGCCGCTGCCTTCCGATGCGGTGACCCCGCTGTACCTGCCTTTGCCGCCGGGCAACTACTCCCTGGAGCTTTCCGACCCCGAAACCGGCAAAACCGTGGCCACCACGGTGCAGGTGAGGCCGGGGCTCACCACCCGGTCGGTAATTCCCTTGCGGGAAATCCCAGCGGAGGAGTTCCTCAAAGAGCTGGGGTGGAGGTAAGCCATGAAGCGCATGTGGGTTGCGTGTCTTTTTTCCTTCCTTTTGGCCGGGAATGCCCTGGCCCAGGATCCGGGCTCGGCCATTGCCGCGGCGGAAGCGGCAAAATCGCGTTTCGAATCGCTTTTGGCCGACCCGCAAATGGAAAGGCTGTTTGCCGCCGCGCCGGCTCTTCGCAAGGCTCGTCAGCAAGCCGATGCCAAGCTGGCTCTGGCGTACGACACCCTTTCCCTGGCCCGCTCCCCCTGGGATCGAGCGGCCGCCCGGGAGCACGCCATTGCCGCCCGCATTGCCTTTGAAAAGCTTGAAGCTGAGCTCCGCCGCCGCTGGGAAAAGGCGCAGGCCATCCTTGCCGAGCAGGACCAAATCCGGCGGGAAGAAGCCGAAGCTCGAGCGCTGCGCGCCGAAACCCGCACCCTGGCAGAAAAAGCCAAAGAGCTGCTGGCCCGGCCAGCCCCTTCGGACCCCGAGGTGCTGGAAACCCGGGGGGCGGTGGGACGGGCGCTGAAGGCCTACGAGCAACTGTCTGCGGACGCTTCCCCGGACGCCGTACGCCTGGTCCGGGACATGCTGGCCCAGGCCAACCGCTCCCTGGAGCGCTTGCTTTCCGCGCCTCCTTCCCCTGAGGCCCACCCGGCACCGGAAAAGCTGCAGCGGGCGGTGGCGGCGTTTTTGGCCGGCGATTACCAGCGCACCGTGGATTTGCTTGCCATTCCCGAGCTGGGCGACCCCGAAGCCACCCGCATCGCCTACCTCTTGCGGGGGGCCGCGTACTTTTCCCTTTGGGTGGAAAGCGGGGAAAAGGACCAGACCCTTTACCAGCAGGCCCTGACGGACGTGCGGGAGTGCCAAAAGCTGGGCGGGGCTCCGGCCGCCAAGGGATTTTCACCGCGCTTTTTGGCGCTCTTCCGGTAGGCTCTTCCCGCCCACCAGGCTTTCGCGAACCAAAGTACAATCGCCTCACCTTGTGAGCGTGCGCACAATATGCTAGCGTTGCCCAGGAGCTATTGCCCATGCGTCTTGCCGAGCTTTTCCGCACCAAACCCCTCGAGCAAGTGTTGGCGGAACCCACTGCCGCCAGTGGTCAGCTGAAGCGTGCCCTGGGCCCATGGGATTTAGTGGCCATTGGTATTGGCTGCATCATTGGCGTGGGCATCTTCGTGTTGCCCGGGGTGGAAGCGGCAACCCACGCCGGACCGGGGATCATCCTCTCCTTTGCCATTGCGGCGGCAGCGTGTGCCTGTGCGGCGTTGTGCTACGCCGAGCTGGCGGCCATGATTCCGGTTTCCGGCAGTGCCTACACCTACGGCTACGCCACGCTGGGTGAGCTCCCAGCTTGGATCATCGGCTGGGACTTGATCCTGGAGTACATGGTGGGCGCTTCGCTGGTGGCCATTGGCTGGTCGGCTTACCTGGTGAACTTGCTCAACAACCTCCTGGCTCCCTGGAACATGACCCTCCCCCAAACCTGGACCGCAGCGCCTTGGGGGCCCAACCCCGGCGTTTTCAACCTGCCCGCGGCGGCCATTGTCCTGCTGCTCACCTGGCTTTTGATTCGCGGCATTAAGGAAAGTGCCCAGGTTAACTTGACCATCGTCATCGTCAAGCTGGCGGTGATCCTCGTGTTTATCGCTTTAGCGGCAGGGCATGTGGACCCCAAGAACTGGAAGCCCTTTGCACCCTTTGGCTTTTCCGGCATCGTGACGGCGGCTGCCATTGTCTTTCTGGCCTACGTGGGCTTCGATGCGGTTTCCACCACCGCCGAGGAAGCAAAAAACCCCCAGCGGGATATGCCCATCGGCATTTTGGGCTCTCTGGGTGTCTCCACCCTGCTGTACATGGCGGTGGCGGCGATCATGACCGGCGTGGTGCCCTACCACCAGCTCAACGTAGCGGATCCCGTGGCCCTGGTGCTCAACCACCTGGGTATGCCCTGGGCTTCGGCGTTGGTTTCGGTAGGCGCTTTGGCAGGCATTACCTCGGTGCTTTTGGTGTTGCTTTTGGGACAGCCGCGGATTCTCTTCGCCATGTCCCGGGATGGGCTGTTGCCTGAGGCTTTTTCTCGGGTTCACCCGCGCTTCCAAACCCCCCACATCACCACGCTCACCACCGGCCTCATCGTGGCCACCGCCTCGGCGCTTACCCCCATTGGGGTGGTGGCCGAGCTTTGCTCCATCGGCACCCTCTTTGCCTTTGCCATCGTTTCCGGTGGCGTCCTGGTGTTGCGGTGGACGCGGCCGGAGATCCCCCGCCCCTTCCGGGTACCGCTTTTCCCGGTCATCCCGGCCTTAGGTGTGATCCTTTGCCTTTACCTCATGGTTTCCCTGCCGGGGGTGACCTGGCTGCGTTTTTTGGGGTGGCTGGTACTGGGGCTGGTTGTGTACACCGCCTTCGGCCGCAAGCGCTCCCTGCTCAACCGGCACTGAGGATCCCCTTAAGCTTACGAGCTTCGACTACAATCGAACTATGTCCGGAAGCATCAGTGGGCCGCGTCGGGCCTGAGGGTAAGGACCATGAGCCGGGTGCTTTTGGTGGATGACGATCCCGAGCTTTTGGCCTCCCTTCAGGAGCTGCTGCAAACCGCAGGGTTCGAGGTCATTGCCACCACCAGCGGCCAGGACGCGTTGCGCTTCGTGGAGGAACTCCCCCCCGATGCGGCGGTCTTGGACGTGGTGATGCCGGGCTCTTCGGGTTTTGACCTGCTCCGGCAGCTTCGCGCCCACCCGCAAACCGCGCACATTCCCATCCTGTTTGTGTCCGGGCTTTCGTCGGGCAGGGACCGCATCCGCGGGCTTTCTGCCGGCGCCGACGATTACCTCGTCAAGCCCTTCGAGCCCGAAGAGCTGGTGCTGCGCCTTTCCAAGCTCCTGGCCCGCCACGAAGCCGAAAGGCGCGCTTCCGGCGAGCCCTACCAGCTGGAGGAAGCCCTGGCCCACATCGAACGCACCCTCGCCTCGGGTGGATCGGTACGCGGCATCCTCCTGGGACGCTACCAGCTGGACGCGGTGCTGGGCGAGGGGGGGCACGGCCTGGTGTTCCGCGCCTTCGATCGCACGTTGCTGCGGCCGGTAGCCATCAAGATGCTGCACATGGCCCAGGAGGGGGAAAGCCCCTCCGAACTGCGCTCCAGCCTTCTGCGGGAGGCTGTGCTGGCCGCCAGGCTTTCCCACCCCCACATCGTGGCCGTGTACGACTTTCAGGAAACGCGGCGGGCCGCGTTCATCGTCATGGAGCTGGTGGAAGGGGTGGGTCTGGACCGCTACATCATGGCCAAGGGCGCGCTTTCCCCCGAAGAAACCATCGTCATCGGTCTGGCGGTCGCCCAAGCGTTGGCCTGCGCCCACGGCCAGCGCCTCATCCACCGCGACCTTAAGCCGGGAAACGTGCTTTTGGGGCGTGACGGCGCCATCAAGGTTTCGGACTTTGGCATTGCCACCTTCTTATCCACGCAAGCCCGGGGGCCCGGGGAGATCTTTGGAACTCCGGGCTTTTTGGCCCCCGAGTGTGTGCGGGGCCAGCCGTACGACGAAAAGGGGGACCTCTTTGCCCTGGGGGTGACCCTCTACCTTTGCCTTACCGGCCAGCACCCGTTTTCGGTGGGCAACATCGTAAAAACCCTGGAGCGCACGCTCACCCACGAGCCACCCCCACCCAGCGAGGCAAAACCTGAAGTTCCCGCTGAGCTTTCCCAGCTGGTCATGCGTCTTTTGGCCAAGGATCGAGCCAAAAGGCCGGCTTCCGCCGGGGAAGTGGCCAGCCTCTTCGAGCGCTGGGTTCGGGAGAAGAAACTGCGCTGGATTCCCGACCTGGGGGCTTTGGAGCGCGCCGCCGCCCGCCCCAGCGGCCTGTTCCGCTCGTCGGTTTTCCCGTCGCAAAAAGAGGCCCCAAACCCCCAGGGCCCGTGATAGCCTTTTGCGCCATGAGGAGCCTGTGGGCCACGCACCTTTTCCTGCTTGGCGTTCCCATGGTTTTCTTGCTTTTGAGCTGGCTTTTGTACCTCAAGGGGGGCAAAGATGGGCGCTGATACCACCATCGGCCTGGTGGTTGCCGCCTACATGGCAGCCCTTTTGCTTTTGGGCTGGCTGGCCGCTCGCCTGACCCGCTCCCCTGAGGATTTCTTCCTTGCCGGTCGTTCCCTTGGGGCTTGGGTCACGGCCATCTCCTCCACCGCGGCTTCGGAATCGGGGTGGGTGGTGCTTGGCGCGGTGGGCATGGCCTATAGCGGTGGGGTAAGCGCGCTTTGGTTTGCCCCCGGCTGCCTTGTCGGCTACCTCGTGAACCTCTACCTGGTGGCCCCCGCCTTGCGGCGGGAAAGCGCCCAAAGCGGCGCGCTGACCCTCCCCGACTACCTGGCCTTCCGCTACCCCTCCCACGCCCGCAGCTTGCGGGTAGCTGCGGTGGCGGTGATCCTGCTTTCCCTGGCCGGTTACGTGGCCGCACAAATGACGGCCACCGGAAAGGCCATGGAAGCCATCCTGGGGCTTCCCTACCGCACCGGTATCCTTCTCGGTGGCTTGGTGATCGTGTTGTACACCTTTTCCGGCGGGTTTAGGGCGGTTTCCTGGACCGACTTCTTTCAGGGCCTAATCATGGTTTGCGCCCTGGTGGGCATGCCCCTTCTGGCCCTGGCTGCGGTGGGTGGATACGGCCCGCTGTTGGGCAAGCTGGCCGAGGTGGACCCTACCCTGGTGTCGGTCACGGGCGGTAAAAGCGGAAAGGCGCTGGTTTCGTTCCTGGTGGGGATGCTGGGCATAGGACTTGGCTACCCCGGCCAACCCCACGTGCTCACCCGCTACATGGCCGCGGCTTCCCACGAAAAGATCCGCCAAAGCCAAATTATCGCCATGGTTTGGGGTGTGCTGGTGTTTTACGGGGCAGGGTTTCTGGGCCTGGCCGGCCGGCTGTTGATGCCGCAGCTGGCCACCGCTGGCGATCCCGAGCAGCTCTTCCCGCTTTTGGCCAAGAGCATGCTGCCGCCTCTGGTGGCCGGCGTGATGTTAGCCGCTATCCTCTCGGCGATCATGTCCACGGTTTCCTCCCAGCTTTTGGTGGCCGCTTCCGCCACCTCCCGGGACCTGGTGGAGCAGGTGTTGGGTGCGACACGATCGGGGAAAGCTTCGGTGCTGGCCGGCCGTCTCTCGGTGCTGGCCCTGGGCTTGGCGGCGGTGCTGGTGGCCGTGGGTGAGGTTCGCGTGGTCTTTTGGTTCGTGCTGTTTGCGTGGTCGGGGTTAGGTGCGGCGTTTGGACCGGTGGTTCTCGCCTCGCTCTTTTCCAAAAAGCTCACCGGTGGTGGCGCTTTAGCTGGGATCATCACCGGTTTTGCGGTGACGGTGCTCTGGAAGGTCACGGGGCTTTCCGATTTGGTGATGTACGAGCTACCCCCAGCCTTTGCGCTTGCTGCATTGGCCGCCTGGCTGATAAGCGCCTGGCAGAGCAGGCGGCATTACACCACCGGGTAAGCTACCAATCCCAGGGACGCTTTCCCCAGGCTGGAAGTCCATAACGCCATTGCTTCGCGGGATTTAAGAGAAAACGTTGCACCCGCGCTAGAAAATGTGGGACCCGCGCTCCGCGCGGGTTTTTTGAAGCAGTGCGCAAAGCCGCCGCGGAGCGGCGGCCCCACAAACGGAGCGGCGGCTTTAAAGTTTGGAGATGGAGCGCCACCAAACAAAAAAGTCTCGCGAAGCGAGACAGATTGGTTGCGGGGGCGGGATTTGCCACTCGGCGGGCGGGGTCGGCCGGGGGGTGGCATAGGGAGCTGGCGTCCGGCTTTGCCGGCGCCAGCGTGGGGGTACGGGGGGCCAAGCCGGCCACGGATGGGCGGGGGAGCGTGGCCGTGCCCCCCGCGCGAGATAGCTGGCCGAGACCAAAGAGCGCCACCAAACAAAAAAGTCTCGCGAAGCGAGACAAATTGGTTGCGGGGGCGGGATTTGAACCCGCGACCTTTGGGTTATGAGCCCAACGAGCTACCGGACTGCTCCACCCCGCGCCGCAGCAAGTATTTTAGACCTGCACCGCCAAATGTCAATCCTGTGGGGTAAGCTCGCTGCCCTGCAGGGCTTGCCGCAGCTTTTCTTGATCCTCCGCGGACATGGCCAGGAACTCCACACCGATGTCGTACCGGCCATCTTCCCGCCGGCTCTCGTAAGCCACCCTTGCCTTGGCCTTAAGCACCGAGCCCCGGGTGGAAATCAGGAGCTCCACCGTTTCCTCCAACCCCAGCGGCTGGGGGTGAATGAAAAGACACCCTCCCTGGCCCACCACCTCGGTCTTGCCCAGGTTTTCCGTCTCCCCCGGTCCCAGGCGGCGGACCAAAACCGCAAACTCCGCTGGAAAACGTACAAAGCGGCGACGGTCCCGATCCTCCTCCATGGCTAGCACCCTCGCTTTCCCCTAGCTGAAAGAATAAGGCTTAAGCGCGAGAAAACAAAGCCTCCCCGTCCTGCGCTAGACTTGGCATGTGGAAGAGGTAGCCAGTCAAGTTTACGTTTTGCCGCAAAACCAGCTGGAAGCGTTTATCGAGCGCTACCGCCGGGATACCGGCGTTCCTGAGGTCATGCCGCCGGCCAGCTTTTTCGAGGAGGTCCTGCAGCGGGCCAACGCTTTCGTTCCTTCGGAGGCCGGCTCTTTGCTCTTTGACAACCCCTTTGAGCGCTCCCCCGAAGGCCGGGCGCCTTACCTTTACTTCGTTGCCGCCTTTGGCCCTGCGGCGGCCACCCTTCTGGGCCAGCGCATCGGTGTGGGGGAGGGGGTTGCGGGGTTTGTCTATCGCACCGGGCTGCCCTACCTGGTGAAAGACGTTTCCACCGATCCCAACTTTTGCCCACGCTTTGACGAAAAAGCCGCCTTCCGCACCCGCACTCTCTTGGCCGTGCCTATCCGCCTGGGCGCCACGGTGTGCGGGGTGCTGGAGCTGGTGAACCGCCTGGACGGCCAGCCTTTTGATGAGAGGGATAAGGACCTTTTGAGCATCTTTGCCGCGTACACCGCCGTTTCTCTGCAAAACCTCCTGGACGCCCGCCGCGCCGGGGAAGCGGCCCGCTCGGACGATCTTACGGGCCTGGCCAACGACCGGCACTTCCACCGCCGGCTTGCCGAGGATTTGGAGCGGGCAGACGCCACCGGCAGCCGGGTGGCGCTGCTTTTTTTGGACCTGGACAACTTCAAGGGCGTCAACGACACCCACGGGCACCTGGCGGGAAGCCAGGTGCTCAAGGAGGTGGGCTACGTCTTGCGGAGGACCGTGCGCCTTCCGGGGGTGACTTTGGCGCGCTACGGTGGCGACGAGTTCGTGGTCATCCTTCCCGGATTGGACGTAGATGCCGCCGCCAAGGTGGCGGAAGAAATCCGGCAAGCCATCCGCAAGCAGCCGTTCCTGCGAGGCCGCTTTTCCTGGGCTCCGGGACCGGTGGAGTTTCAGGGTCCCCTTACCTGCTCGGTGGGCGTGGCCGTCTATCCCGACCACGTGCCGCGGGAGGGCAGCTCCGACCAGAAGCGCAACCTGCTCCTGCGCATGGCGGACCAGGCCATGTACCTGGCCAAAAACTCAGGGAAAGACAAGGTGGTGGTGGCCAGGCTCTAAAACCGGAACGCCAAAATGACACCTCGCGGGGCTATGGCCCTACCCCACCGTGGGTGGCACATGATTTGCATTCTCGTCGGATGCGGGCTGAGGCCCGCGAAAGGAGTTTTCACCATGAGACCGAAACGGAAAAGCTGGCTTCTAGCGGTGATGGCCGTGGGCGTGGCGGGTTTTGCCGCCGGCGTGGTGTTCACGGGAGGGTCCAACCTGTCCTCCTCCACTCAGGCGCAAACCGCCCCAGCGGCCTCAGCTTCAAGCCCCCGTACCTTCCCCGACTTTGCCAGCCTGGCCGAGCGTGTGATGCCGGCGGTGCTGGCGGTCACCACCGAAGACGTGATTTCCCCCCGGGACCTGCGTCGCATGCACCCGGATATGGACCCCTTTGAGTTCTTCTTTGGACCTCGAGCGCTCCCCAAGCAAAAAGCCTTTGGTGCAGGGAGCGCGTTCTTTATTTCCGCCGATGGCCTGGCTCTTACCAACAACCACGTGGTAGCGGGCGCCGAGAAGATCTTCGTGTTTACCGACGACCGCACCCGCTTTGAAGCCAAGGTGGTGGGGCGCGATCCCGCCACCGATTTGGCGCTCATCAAGGTGCAGGGGAAGGGCCCCTTTGCCTTTTTGCCGTTGGGCGACTCCGATGCCCTGCGGGTGGGCGAGTGGGTGATGGCGGTGGGCAACCCCCTGGGGATTGGCCAAACTGTAACCGTGGGGGTGGTGTCCGGGAAGGGCAGGACCTTGAACCTCTCCCGCACCACCATGTCCTTTGAAAACTTCATCCAAACCGACGCCGCCATCAACCGCGGCAACTCCGGTGGGCCCCTCATCAACCTCAAGGGCGAGGTGGTGGGGATCAACACCGCCATGAACGCTGGTGCCGAGAACATGGGGTTTGCGGTACCGGTGAACACCGCCAAGGCCATCCTTCCGCAGCTGAAGGAAAAGGGCAAGGTGGTTCGTGGGTACTTGGGCGTCAACATCACCGACGTCACCGCCGAGCACCAAGAGGCGTTTAACCTGCCCTCCCGGGAGGGAGCGCTGGTCCACGACGTGATGGAGGGAAGCCCGGCGGAAAAGGCGGGGCTCAAGCACGGGGACGTCATCGTGGGCATCAACGGCAAGCCCATCAAGTCCCAGCGGGAGCTCATTGACACGGTTGCCTCCATGCCTCCGGGTACCAAGGTAGAGCTGGAGATCATCCGCGAAGGCAAGCACAAGACGCTCACCGCTACCCTTGCCGAGCGCAAAGGCGAAGGTGAGGATGAAGAAGAGGGGGAAAGCGAAACACCCCAGGAGGCAGCGGCTCGCCTGGGGCTGGACGTCACCGACCTTAACGCCCGCCTGCGCCGCCAGTTTGACATCCCCAACAGCGTGGACGGGGTCCTGGTGCAAGACGTGGAGGACCTCTCGGTGGCCGACGAAGCTGGCATCATGCCGGGTGATGTGATCCTGGAGGTCAACGGCCAAGCGGTGGACTCGGTGGACGAGTTCAACCAGAAGCTGGAGAAACTGCGGTCCGGTCAAGCCGTACGGCTGTACCTGTACCGCCAGGGAAGCAAGCGTTTCGTGGTGTTCCGAATGCCGTAACAAGCCCTCCTCCTTTCCCAAAGCCCTCGGTTCGCCGGGGGCTTTGTGTTTTTGGAGGTGAAACGTAGAATGAAGGCGGAGTGAGCCCATGGCGAAAAGCGGGCGCGTGCTCGTCGTTGACGACCAACCGGCTAACACCGAGGCATTGGCACAGGCGTTGGGGCCGTTGGGGTACGAGGTTTGGCAAGCCCTGGATGGCCCCACAGCCCTCTTGCTGGCCAAAGAGCGGCTGCCTGATGTGATCTTGCTCGACCTGCTCATGCCCGGCATGGACGGCTTTGAGGTGTGCCAAAAGCTCAAGGAGGAACCCGAGACCCGCCTTTTGCCGGTGGTGGTGCTCACCGGCTTGGACTCCCGGGAGGCCCGGCTCAAAGCTTTGGAAGCGGGCGCCACCGACTTTTTGGCCAAGCCCTTCGATCTCGTGGAGCTGGAGGTGCGCGTCCGCAACCTGGTGCACTACCGGCGGCTCATTCAGGATCTGGATGATGCCGAGCGCATGCTCTTTGCCGTGGCCCGGGCCGTGGAAGCCCGGGACGAGGGCACGGGGGAGCACTGCGACCGCCTGTCCCATCTGGCGGTTTGGCTGGGTCAAAAGCTCGGCCTTAACGAGGACGACCTGAAAGCCCTGCGCCGCGCTGGCTACCTTCACGATATCGGCAAAATCGGCATTCCCGACGCCATCCTCCACAAACCCGGCCCCCTCACCCCGGAGGAGTGGAAGATTATGCGCTCCCACGTGGACATCGGCGTGGGGATTTGTGCGCCGCTGCGCACTTTGCAACCGGTGCTCCCCATCATCCGTCACCACCACGAGCGCCGGGACGGCTCCGGCTACCCCGATGGGCTCAAGGGTGATGAGATCCCCTTTCTGGCGCGGGTATTCCAGGTGGTGGACGTCTTTGACGCCCTCACCTCCTCGCGCCCGTACCGCAAGGCCCTTCCGCCCCAGGAGGCGGTGCGCATTTTGCGCGAGGAAACGGCGCGCGGCTATTGGGATCCCCACATCGTGGAGGTTTTTGCCCGCAGCTTGGAAGAAGCGGGCTACCAGGTACCCACGCTTGCCCTTGGCGGAAACCGCAAGGTGGAGTAAAGTAGCGCGGGCGCCGCGTCCGGCGCCGCCTCTTATGTGGGAATGTTGAGGCTCCCGTTGCTGCAGCAAAGAGCACAACGAGTGCCCAAGGAGCAGCCTGAATGGGTGAGACCGTAGCAAACAATCAAGGCGTATCTCAAAGATCAGGCCGGCGACGGCGTGCCCGCAGTCGAAAGCGAAAAGCCCAAAACGCCAGCTTGCGCCCGGTGGAGGGGTTTTTGCGCATCAACGAGGAGGGACAGGCCTCGCTGGTCCACCCCTCCCGCCGCTTCCTCCCCCAGGCCAGCGACCCCCTGGTGGATGGGCGGCTCCTGCAGCAGTGGCACCTGCAGAGCGGGCTCAGGCTGGCCGGCGAGGCCGCTCCCGTCAACGGCAGCAAGCTGGTCATGACCCAGCTCACCGCCATCGAAGGGCTGCCCCCCGACGAGTACCGGGCCAAAGCCGTCCCTTTTTCCGAGCTCACGTCCATTGACCCCACCGAGCGGTTTTGCCTGGAAACGGATCCCGACGTCCTGGAAACCCGGGTCATCGAGCTTTTGGCCCCCATTGGCAAAGGGCAGCGCTGCCTCATCGTGGCCCCACCCAAGACCGGCAAGACCACGCTCCTGCAGCAGCTGGCCCACGCCATTGCCAAAAACCACCCGGAGGTGCACATCTTCGTGCTTTTGGTGGATGAACGACCGGAAGAGGTCACGGACTGGACCCGGAGCGTGGTGCGGGGCGAGGTGTTCGCCTCCTCTTCCGATCAGGACGCGGCTTCCCACGTGGCGGTGGCGGAAATGGTGCTGGAGCGGGCCCGGCGGCTGGTGGAGCTAGGGCAGGACGTGGTGGTGTTCATGGATTCCCTCACCCGCCTTTCCCGGGCGTATAACAACTTGCAAAAAGGCTCGGGCCGCATCCTTTCCGGCGGCATTGACGCCCGCACCATGGAAAAGCCCAGGCGGTTTTTTGGCTCGGCCCGCAATGTGGAAAACGGCGGTTCCCTCACCATCGTGGCGACCTGCCTGGTGGATACCGGCTCCCGCATGGATGAGGTCATCTTCCAGGAGTTCAAGGGCACCGGAAACATGGAAATCGTGCTCACCCGCGACCTCTTCGAGCGCCGGATCTTCCCCACAATTCACATTTCCGCCTCCGGCACCCGCAAGGAGGAAAAGCTCTACCCCCGGGAAGAGGTGGAAAAGCTCTACCTCCTGCGGCGCGCTTTGGCCAGCCTCCCCAACCACGAAGCCATGCAGCTTTTGCTTTCCAAGCTCAAGCAGTACCCCACCAACCGCGACTTCCTCGCCAGCCTGAAGCCTTAAAAAAAACTCGCGGGCGCCAAGGCGCCCGCGAACAGTAAAGGTCTTACGATCTTGCGCTACTTCGTCAAGTCCACAAAAAACGTGAGCGTGGCTGTGGTTTTGACCCGCACCCCGCCTTTGGTGGCCGGGCGGAAGCGGTGCTTCTTGGCCGCCGCAATGCACGCCTCGTCAATCCCCAGCCCAGCCACCGGGAAGCCGCGGAGGATCTCTGCATCCTCCACCACCCCCCGGGCGTTTACCACCACCTTGACGATCACCGTGGCCTTCTGGTTCACGCGGGCACGGGTGGCCGCCATGGGCAGCTCCGGCTTGGCCTCCACGATTTTCTCCGGCAAGGTATCCACTTCCGAGGGGTCAAAGAACTGGTTTTCCTGCACACGACCTGCCGGCGCTGCGGGCGCCGGCGCCGGCGCCTGCGCCACCACCGGGGCCTTGGTGGGCTCGGGGGTGGGGGAAGGTGCCACCGTAGGTATCGGTGACGGGGCGGCCGCAACCTCCACCGGCACCGGGGTGGGGGTGGGAGCTACCGTGGGCACAGCGGTAGGAGCAGCCACCGGCGGGGCCACCACCGCCCGCGCCTTTTCCTGCTGCACCCGGGCCAGCTCAGCTTCCGTGCGCCGTCGCTCTTCTTCCCGCTGGGCCAACAGGCGCTGAGCCTCTTCCAAACGCTTTTGTTCCTCCGGGGTGAGCTTTTGCGCGCCAGTGGCGGCCTTCTTTTGGATGTCCGCAAGCTGCTGTTTGAGTGCCTCGGTTTCCTGGCGGGAACGCTCCAGCTCCTGCCGCAGCGCCTCCTCGCGCTTGGCCAGCTCTTCCATGACCATGGCCTGCACCTGCCGGCGGGTCTCCTCCTCGCTGGGGCCCTTGGGGCGGGTGAGCAGGTACCCCAGCGCGCCAGCAAGCACCACGATCACGCCAATGGCCACGTAAAGACCGACGCGGCTTCCCGGCGCCGCGGCCACCGCAGCGGGGGCGGGAGCGGAAGGGGCCTTTGCGGGTCGGTAGTACGGGGTGACATCCAGGGTCTTTTCCCGCTGCAGCTCCCGGTCCTCGTCCTCAATTTCCTGGCGGTACAAGCGGTCCATGAACAGCGCCAGGTTGAAGGTGGTTGGCGCGTACGCCCCGCCGTACAGGAGCTTTTCCAGGTCCCGCTTAAAGTCCACCGCTGAGGAGTAGCGTTCCTCCGGACGGGTGGCCAGAGCCTTGCGGAGAACCGCAGCCACATCGTCGGGAACCGGCCCCTCGTCCAGGGCCAGCTGCGGTTGGGCCACCGCTTGCGCTCGCGCCTGGGGATCGGCCGACAAGGGCTGACCCGCCAGCAACTGGTAAAGGATGGCCCCCAGGGAGTAGACGTCTCCCCGCCGGCTGGGGTGACCCGTGGCCAAAACCTCCGGGGCCAGATAAGGGGCGGCCAGCTCCTGCATCCCCACCCGGTCCAGGTTGGCCAGAAGGCCTCGTGCCAGGCCAAACCCGGCCACCCTGGCCTCACCGTCGTTGGAAAGCACCACCAGATGCGGCACCAAAAAGCCGTGAATCACCGGCTCGCCCTGATGCTCCAGGGCCAACGCTGCGGACAGCGCTGCCGCCAGCTTTTCGGCAATCAACAAGCAGTTGTCAATGGCGACCGGAAACTGCTCCTGCTGCACCCGGGCCAAAAGCTGGTCCAAGGGCTGACCCGGGAAGTAATCCCAAGCCAAAAAAGGCACGCCGTCGGCTTTGCCCACGGTGGCGCCGGAAACCACGTTGGTGGCTTTCAACGTCTTGCCGATCTCTTCCGCCAGGGGAAACTCGGCAGCCAAGGCTTGGCGATCGAACCCGCTCTGGTCGAAGCGCCGGAGCCAAACGATGCGCTTGAAGCCCGTGGCTTCCATTTCCCCCGCCCGCCACAGGGAGCCCAGCGCGTCCTCGCTGCGCTTTTTCAGAAGGAGAAAATCACCAAACGTCGCGTAGCCTTGTGCCATGGCCATCCCTCCCCTGTCACCTTTCAAAAGCTAGCACCCCAACACTGCCAGGTCAACCACCAACGCCGTTGCCGCCTGTCCTCTCCCTGCGCAAAGCCAAAAAAGCCTCCAACAGCAAAGCGGCGGCCAAGGCGTCCAGCTTTTCCCGCCTTTTTCTTGCCGGCACCCCGCTTTCAGCCAGAAGCGCTTCCGCCTCCTGGGTGGTTCCCCGCTCGTCCCAGGTGGTGACGGGCACGGGAAGCAACTGGGTCAGCACCGCCACCACCTGGCGAACCCTGGCTTCCCCGCGGCTTTGCCCGGAGCGGGTGGTGGGCACGCCCACCAGCACCGCCTCCACGTTCCAGGACTGCACCAGCTTCGCCACCCGCTGGGCCAGCTCCTGAGGGGAACCAAAGGGAATCGCCATTTGCGGCGTGACCACCCTTTCTTCGCTATCGGAAAGGGCCACCCCTACTCTTTTGGCGCCAACGTCCAAAGCGAGCCAACGCACAGCGGCAGTGTAGCGGCTTTTCGGCGTTACAATTTGCCGGGAGGTGGCAGCCATGGAACCCGTTTACATCGTTAGCGCCGTTCGTACGCCCATCGGCAGCTTTCTTGGGCAGCTGTCCGCGTTGCCGGCCCCGCGGCTGGGGGCCCTGGCCATTTCCGAAGCGGTACAGCGAGCGGGGATTGAGCCCCAGCTGGTGGATCAGGTCATCATGGGGAACGTGCTGCAAGCTGGAGTGGGGCAAGCCCCTGCCCGGCAGGCCATGCGCTTTGCCGGCCTTCCCGACAGCGTGCCGGCGGTGACCCTCCACAAGGTGTGTGGCTCGGGCATGCGCGCGGTGATGATGGCCGCCAACGACCTGCGGGCGGGGGACGGCGCCATCATGGTGGCCGGGGGCATGGAGTCCATGTCCAATGCCCCATACCTCCTGCCAGGCGGGCGCAAGGGCTATCGTCTGGGTCACGGTCAGGTTTTGGACCACATGGTTTTCGATGGGCTTTGGGATCCCTACGGCGATAAACACATGGGCAACTGCGCCGAGCTTTGCGCCCGGGAATACGGTTTTTCCCGGGAAGAGCAGGATGCCTTTGCCCGGGCTTCCTACGAGCGCGCCATCCGCGCCACCGAACAGGGTGACTTTGCCGAGGAAATCGTGCCGGTGGAGGTGAGCGCGGGGAAAGGGCAAACCACCGTGGTTTCCCGGGACGAGGAGCCTTTCCGCGCCGATTTGTCCAAGATGCCCTCTCTCAAGCCCGCCTTCGAGCAAGGGGGTACCGTCACCGCGGCCAACGCCTCCAAAATCAACGACGGGGCCGCGGCCCTAGTGCTGGCCACCGAAACCGCCGTGAAGGCCCACAACCTCAAGCCCCTGGCCCGGGTGGTGGCCCACGCTTCCTTTGCCCAGCACCCCGAGTGGTTCACCACCGCCCCTGTAGGGGCCATCCGCAAGGTGCTGGAGCGCGCCCATTTGCGCCTGGAGGACATTGACCTCTTCGAGGTGAACGAGGCTTTTGCGGTGGTGGCCATGGCCACCATGCGTGAGCTGGCCATCCCCCACGAAAAGCTCAACGTGAACGGCGGTGCCGTGGCCCTGGGCCATCCCATTGGGGCCTCCGGCGCCCGCATCCTCACCACGCTCCTCTACGCCTTGCGCCGACGGGGCTTGAAGTTGGGGCTGGCGGCCATCTGCATTGGCGGTGGCGAAGCCACTGCCATGATCGTTGAAAACCTCGCGTGATCCTCGCTTCCCTCGTCCTCTTGGCTGCTACCCAGGTGCAGGGGCCGGTGGAGGTGACCGCCCGGCGGCAACAGTGGATTGCCGAAACCCTCTGGTGCGGCATTGGCGACGTGGTGGTCAAGTACCAGGACATCACCCTCCGCGCCAACCAGCTGGAGGTTGACACCAAGACCCTGAAGCTTCGGGCAGAAGGCAACGTGATCTTCGACCAGGGCCCCAACCGCTTGGCATGTCAGCGGTTGGAGTTTGATCTCAACACGAAAACCGGCACCTTTCACGAGGTGGACGCGTTTTTTGCCCCCACCTACCACTTCCGCGGGGAAACCGTGGAAAAGCTCGACGAGGACCACTACCGCTTCCGTCACGGGATCTTTACCTCCTGTGCCCTGGACGATCATTACCCACCCTGGCAAATTACCGTGCGGGATGCCACCGTGCAGTTGGAAGGCTACGGCCACTTCCGCGGGGCTGCCCTATGGCTGAAACGGGTCCCGATCTTCTACACCCCGCGCTTGCTTTGGCCGGTCATGCGGGAACGGGCGGCGGGGCTTTTGGTGCCGAGGATTGGCTATAACAACCGTCGCGGCGCCTACCTGGGTAACGCGCTTTTCTGGCCTCTTGGTCGCTCCTTCGATACCACCTTTTACTTTGACCTCTTCAGCAAGGGCTACGTGGGCCTAGGGCAGGAGCTGCGCTGGGCGCCCACAGAAAACGCCTACGGCGAGTTTTTGGTGAACTACTTCCGCGACCCCGATAGCAAGCGCTGGGAGTGGAAGCTGCAGGGCAAACACCGCCAGCTCCTCCCCGGCGGGTGGTCCATCAAGGCTGACGCCCTGGACCTCTCCAACATGGACTTCTTCCAGAGGTTCGAACGCACCTTTGACCCCAACGCCCTCCGCCGCCTGCCGGTGTTCCTCACCGTGACCCGCACGGTGGGGCACCAGACCTTCAACTTCCGCCTGGATCACGAAAAGACCTTCTTCCAGCCAACCCCAAATACCACCTCGGTGGTGGTCCTGGAGCGGCAACCCCAGGTGGAGTACCGGCTCCGCCCCACGCAGCTGGCAGGCTCGCCGCTGTACCTGTCGGCGGTGGCGGAAGCCTCCCACTTCCGAATTAACCGCTCGGCCACGCTGCGGGGTAAGTACTCCCGCGTTGACCTTTTCCCGCAGCTGGCGGTGTTGGTGCCCAGCCTGCCCTGGTTTTCGCTTACCCCCACGTTGGGTGCCCGGGCCACCTACTACACCGCCACCTACACCCGTGACCGCCAGGCGCTGGCCGATCAGTCGCTGCTGCGCCGCTACGGCACCGCTGGCTTGACGCTCACCGGCCCCAGCTTTTCCCGCATCTTTGCCACCAAAGACACCAAGCTTAAGCACCTCATCGAGCCCCGCTTGGAGTACGTTTACGTTTCCGACCCCGGCCCGCAGGAAAGGGTGCCGCTTTTCGACGAAAGGGACGGGGTGACGGTATCCAACCGCCTGCGCTGGACCGTGGCCAGCCGGCTTTTTGCCAAAACCGCCAACGGCACGCGGGAGCTCGGCTCGCTGGAGGTTTCCCAGGACTACTCGTTTTCCCAGCCGCTCACCACCCGCTACTCCCCCCGGCAGCAAAGCCAGCGGGGACCCCTGGGCTTGGCCCTGCACGTGAACCCCAGCGACAACCTGCTCCTCGACGCCCGGGCCAGCTACGATGCCATAACCAGCAAGCTTTCCTCGCTTTCCCTGGGCAGCATCCTGCGCTCCCAGAAAGGCTACGTGAACGTCACGTTCTTCTCCAGCTTCGACCCGCGAACCGGAAACACCAACTCCTCGCAGCTGCAGCTGTTTTTGGGCAGCACCGCCGAGGGCCCCTGGCGCTGGCAAAGCATGGTGGCTTACGACCTCTGGAAGAAAGACCTCCTCCGCCAGGAACACACCGTGAGCTACCGCGGGAGCTGTTGGGCGGTGAGCGTGCAAATCCGCGACTACCGCATCCCACCCCACCAACTGCGGGACTACCGGATCATGCTGGACCTCACGGGCATCGGCACCTTGTTTGACATCCGCGGGGGTCTCGAGGCCTTTGGCAAGTAGGCGTTTCCCTTGCGCCCTGGCGGGTTTTCCGCTAATCTCTTGCTCCCAGGTCGGGGCGTAGCTCAGCCTGGTAGAGCACACGGTTCGGGACCGTGTGGTCGGAGGTTCAAATCCTCTCGCCCCGACCATCCTCGAATCCCACCCACGTTGGCACGATCCTCGCATTGAATTCGACGCCGGTACACCGGCGCGAGGGGGTACGCATGAGGATTGGAAGGTCTTGGTTGTCAGTGGTCGCAGCGGCGCTGGTTGCCACCAGCGCCTGGAGCCAGGGCACGGTAAGCCCGCAAGAGGTGGTCACCCGGGCCTGCGAGGCCGCCGGTGGGGTCTCCAACTTTCGCAAGCTGGGTTTTTTGCGAGCGGAAATAACTTCCCATGAGGTCACCCAGGACGGCCAAACTTCAAGCACGAACAAGGTTTTGGTGTTCAACACCGAGGCCATTGCTCCCGTGCGTCTGGAACTGCCCGGTCTGGGCGTGGTGGCCGGCGATGACGGCTCCGGCGGCTGGGCTTTGGTGAAGGGACGCCCGGACCCCCGGCCCTCCACCACGGTGATGGTGAAGCGCATGGTAACCGCTGACGCCTTTCCCCTGCTTCTGCCCTGCAGCCTCACCTGGCCAGGGGTCGCGGTCACCGAGGTGGCACCCGCGCAGCTTGGCGACCGGCCAACTTGGCGCCTCACGGTCACCCTTGCGCGCAACTTCTTCCACACCCCCCAAATTGCCACGGTTTGGACCGTGGATGTGGACCGGGAAACCTACCAGGTGCTACGGGCTGAAAGTCCCTACACTGATTTGGGTAAGGGGGTGGTGGCCGATGGCATGCGCTTTTCCTGGGGCGGCTTTGTAACCGTGGCCGGCGTTCGCGTGCCCACCCAGCAAACGGTGGTGGGGCTCGATCCGTTGGGCCAGGAGAAAACCCACACCCGGCGGGATACCGTGAAGTGGGAGCGTTTGGCCACCGAGAAAACCGCCGACCTCTTTGAAAACCCCATTCCCCCCGAGCAGCGCCCCAGGCTCCCGGTGGGCAAACCGGTGAACATGCCCAATAATCCCCCGCCGCCCCGGCCTTAAGAGGCCAAAGGCAAAAGCATCCGCACTTCAAGACCCGGCGGGAGGTTGCGGGCTTCGGCCCGGCCTCCCGCCTTTTGGCACACCCGCCAAACCACCGCCAAGCCCAGCCCCGAACCTTCGCTGGTGGTGGAAAAGTGCGGCTCGAAAAGCCTGGGCAGGTGTTCCTCGGCAACCCCACCGGCGGTATCCCGCACCGACACCACCGCCCAGCCCCCCTCCCTGGCCAGCGCCACCGTGATTTCACCGGGCCCACCGGCCAAGGCTTTGGCCGAGTTGTCCAGGAGGTGCCGCAAAGCCCGCTGCAGCCAGGAGGGGTCCGCCACCACCGAAAGCGGCTCTTCCGCCGGCCGGAAAACCACCTGCACGCCCCGGCGGGCCAAAACCCGGTACTCCTCCACCACTTCGGCAGCCAAGTGGGAAAGATCCACCGGCACCGCCTCCCACTGCTCCAGCGCCACCAAGTTGGAAAAGCCCTGGGAAACCTCCTTCAGCCGCGCCACCTGCTGCAGGATTTCCTCCACCGCCAGCCGCGCCACTTCCACCACATCCTCCGGGCCTTTGGCCAGGGCCGCCTGCAGCTCCTCCACCCACAAGCGGATGGGCGTGAGTGGGTTTTTCACCTCGTGAGCCACAATGCGGGCAAGCTCGGTGAGGGAAGCCAGCCGCTCCGCCCGCGCCACCTCCGAAAGGTCCTCCAGCACCAGGCAAACCCTGCGGCTTTCGCCGGAAAGAGGCACCGCCGTAAGGTTCCACACCGCATCGGCTTGTCCCCGCGGGAACAACCTGGCCGAAGCCGGTGTGCCGGCCTGGGCGCGGGAAAGGGTCTCGGAAAGCGTGGGGCCGAAGGAGGCCACCAAACGCGGCAAACCCGCTTCCGCGCCCAGCTTTTTGGCGGCAGCGTTGGCCAGCACCACCGCATCCCCCTCCACCACCAGCACGGCGGCGGAGAGGTTTTCCAGGACCCTTTCCAAAAGGTCCCGCTGGCGCTGCAGTTCCTCTTGGCGAGCCTGAACCTCCGCAGCCATGGCGGTGAAGGCTTGCGCTAACGTGCCAAATTCGTCGTTGCGGAACTCTTGAGGAGCAAGCGTTGCCTGTTCACCTCGCCCCAGCCTTCGCGCCGCTTCCACCAGGCGCTCCATGGGGGCGGCCAGCCCGCGGGCCAAGGTTTCCGCCGCCCACAGGGCCAGAAAGGCCACCGCCAAGCCGGTGGCAAAAAACCACTCCCCGGGGGAAAAGCGGCTGCCCACCACCTCGGTCAAACCCAGCACCGCGACCACCAGGTTTTGGCTTTCCCGGCGCACCGGCAGAAAAACCGAAACCGTGCCGTTCACCTGCACCACCGGCTCCCGCCAGCGCCGCACGGTGCGGATGTACGCCTCCGGTGGAGGGAGCATGGGAACACCGCCGGTGAGGGCGGCGTCGGGGCGGCTGGTGACCGCAAGCAGGCTGGGGCGGTACACCGCCACGGTGACACCCAAATCCCGGACCAAGGTCCCCAAAAGCTCGCCCCGGGGCCCTTCGGCCATGGCCGTGCCCAGGGCCCTGGCCACCTCCAGCCGCACCTGCTCGCGCTCGCGGATCCACTGCCCCGGCAGCACGTTGGCCAAAAGGAATAGCGGCAAAAAGGCGCTGGTAAAGGCCAAAGCCCGCAGCCGTCCGGCAAAGCTGGCCCGCTCCCGCCACCACAGCGCCAGCCGACCCCGCACCTGCCACAGAAACAGCGGGGCAAAGGCCCAGAGGCCCAGGGCCACCACCAGCAGGAAGAAATCGGGAAGGGCGGGACGCATCCACGGCACCGCCAAAACCCAGTCGCCGTAAGCCCGGAGATAGGTGGGCACCGAGCGGTTGCCCACGATGGCCGAGCCCCACCACCGCTCCCGGGCCAGGGCTTCGCCCACCACCGCCGGGGGCAGCGGTCGAAACGGGGCACCCCGGGACATGGGGGAACCACCCCGATCGAAGGCTGCCACCGGCACGCCCACCCCCGAGGCCGCCAGCGCCGCCAGCACGTCGTGGGGTGGTGGCGGGGCCAGAAGCCGCAAGCGGAAACCGGCGGCCAGCTTGCGGGAGGCCAGCTCCTGGTCCCCCGCTTCCCCCAGCATGCCGGCTTCCCCCCAGGTGGCCACCGGCTTGCCCTCGGGGTCCTCCAGCACCAAGGCGGTCCCGGGAAGCACCTCCTCCACCTTGGCAAACGCCGCCAGCTCCCCCAAAAGCACCAGCCGCATGCCCGGGGCCGCCGCGGCCAGCTCCGAAAGCCTCCCCTCGGGTAACGAGCCCACCAGCGCCCGGGCCACCGAGCGCACCTCCCCCCACCGCGCCAGGGTGCTTTCGGTGCGGGCCAGGATGGCGTTGCGGGTGGCCCCGTCCCCGCCACCCGCCAGAGCCGCCGCCACCCCCAGGCTGGCAAAAGCCGCCCGCCCCTTGGCCGGCGCCGTGAGCGCCAGGAGCACCACACCAAAAGCCAGCCAGGCCCCGGAAGCGGTAGCCATGCCCCAGGCGAGGATCGGCCAGGTGAGCCAAAAGAGGTGCAAAGGCCGCCCGGGAGCCGGCAACAGCAAGACCAGCGCCACCAGCGCCAAGAGGTTGGCCAGCAAGACCAAAGGCGGGGGGAACAACGAAAACGCCAAAACCGGCTCCCCAAACTCCGCCAACAGCGGCGGAAGGGCCCACACCACCAGGCCGGCCAGGAGAGCACCGGTGACGCTGGCGAGCTTTTGCTTTTGCTTGGGAAAAGCCAAAAACAGCAAAGCCGCCGCCATCACCATCACCGCCGGCGCCAAGCCCACCGGCAGCCAGCCCACCGCTACCGCTGCCGCCGCCGCCAGCAGCAAGCCCCAGCGGAAAAAGCCAAAGGCGGCGTAGGCCAGCGGCACCAGCACCAGGGCCGCACCGGAAGCGGCAAGACCCCGTCGCACCCCCGGCCGCACCTGCAACCGCAAGGTGGGTCTTGCTTCCAAAGCCTCCACCAGCTCCGGCACCACCATGTGACCCCAGCCCGCGCTCACCCCTAAAGCCGAGCGGCTGCCGCTTTGGGGCAGGGACACGTTGGCCACCAGGCTTCCCACCACCCTCCCCGACTCGTACACCGGCTCGCGGCAAAAGAGCACCACCTCCCCCACCCAGGCTTCCGGGACCACCGCCCGGTCCCCCACCGGGCGCCACTCCAGCGGCAGCCGGGGGCGCTCCCCAACCCAAGCCACCGGTTCACCCCGTCCGTCCACCAGCACCACCCCACCCACCCCTGGCGGCAGGCGTTCCCAGCGTTCTCCCAGGATGGCAAAGGGCTTTTCCGGCTCGGCTTCGGCGCCGGTCCCGGCCAAGAGCTGGCCCAGGCGGGGTTCCTGCGCCAAAAGCGCTAGCTCCCCCGAAAGCCGCTCCACCTGGTGCCAAAAGCGCTGTTCCAGTGCCTTCGGCGAGGGAACCCGACGGGAGGCCAAATCCACCCCCCAAGCCACAAGGACCACGGCCGACACCACGGCGGCCAAAGCCCTTCGCCGCCACAGGCTCCAAAGGGCAAAAGCAAAAAGCAACAGACGGGGGATGAAGGACACGAGGGGGAGCTCAGGCCAAGGCCCGGCGGCAAGCGCGGCCAGCAGCCCCGCGGCCAGCACCCGCCCGGTCACGACCCCAGCATGGGGATGCGAATGCCGTGCCTCTTGGCGCAGGCTATGGCCTCCGGATAGCCGGCATCCACGTGGCGCATCACCCCGGTCCCGGGATCGGTGGTGAGCACCCGGGAAAGCCTTCGGGAAGCGGCTTCCGTCCCATCGGCCACCACCACCATGCCGGCGTGCAAGGAGTAGCCGATCCCCACCCCGCCCCCGTGGTGGAAAGACACCCAGGTGGCGCCGGCGGCGGTGTTCAAAAGCGCGTTGAGGATCGGCCAATCGGCAATGGCATCGGAGCCATCCCGCATGCCTTCGGTTTCCCGGTTGGGGGAAGCCACCGAGCCAGCGTCCAGGTGATCGCGACCAATGACGATGGGAGCTTGCACTTCGCCCCGGGCCACCAGCTGGTTGAGAACCTCACCAAAGCGGGCCCGCTCCCCATAACCCAGCCAGCAAATGCGCGCCGGCAGGCCCTGGAAGTGCACCTTCTCCTGGGCCATGCGGATCCACCGGCACAGGGACTGGTTTTCCGGGAACGTTTCCAAAATGGCGCGGTCGGTGCGGTAGATGTCCTGGGGATCCCCGGACAGCGCCACCCACCGGAACGGCCCCTTCCCTTCGCAAAACAGCGGGCGGATGTAAAGCGGCACGAAGCCGGAAACCTCAAAGGCGTTTTCCACGCCGGCCTTCAGCGCTTGCCCCCGCAGGTTGTTGCCGTAATCGAAGGTCACCGCCCCGCGCCTTTGCAGCTCTAGCATGGCCCGCATGTGCTCGGCCATGGTGCGGTAGGCCTCCCGGATGTAGCGCTGGGGATCGGAAGTGCGCAACTGCAACGCCTCCTGATAGCTCATGCGGTTGGGGACGTAGCCGTTGAGCTCATCGTGGGCCGAGGTTTGGTCGGTGAGAACATCGGGCACCACGTTCCTCTCCAAAAGCCTCCGCAAAAGATCGGCGGCGTTGGCCACCACCCCCACCGAGCGAGCCTCCCCTTTGGCCTTGAGCTCCAAGGCACGGTCAATGGCGGCATCCAAATCGTGAAACTTCTCGTCCAGATAGCCGGTGGCCAGGCGCTTGTCAATGCGGGCCTCGTCCACCTCGGCGGCCAGGAACGTGCCCTCGTTCATGGTGGCCGCCAGCGGTTGGGCTCCGCCCATACCGCCAAGCCCGGCAGTGACCACCAGCTTGCCCTTGAGGCTGCCACCGAAGTGTTTGCGGGCCGCTGCCGCAAAGGTCTCGTAAGTTCCCTGCAAAATGCCCTGGGTGCCGATGTAAATCCAGGAACCCGCGGTCATTTGCCCGTACATGGTGAGACCAAGGGCTTCCAGCCTCCGGAACTCCTCAGCGGTAGCCCAGCGGGGGACCAGGTTGGCGTTGGCGATGAGCACCCGGGGGGCATCCTCATGGGTGCGGAAGATCCCCACCGGTTTTCCCGACTGGACCAGAAGCGTTTCGTCGTTTTCCAGCTCTTTGAGGCTTTCCACCAAAGCCTCAAAGCACTCCCAGTTGCGGGCAGCCTTCCCTGAACCCCCGTACACCACCAGGTCCTGGGGCCTTTCCGCCACCTCCGGATCCAGGTTGTTCATGAGCATGCGCAGGGCAGCCTCCTGCCCCCAGCCCTTGCAGGTGAGCTCGCTGCCTCGCGGTGCGCGCACTGTACGCGGTCCTGCCATACCACGCCTCCCGCCCGTGTCAGGGCATGGTAATCCTAGCGCTTACTGGGGCGAAAGGGGAACCACGAAGCCTTCTGGACAGTGGGCCAACGCGGCTTGCGTAACCGCCGCGAGCTTTTCGGCCGGGGTCCAGAACAACACGCTCCCCCCGCCGCCCGCGCCGCAGGCCTTGCCGGCCCACGCTCCCGCCGAAAGCCCCGCCGCCAGCACCGCCGAAAGCTCCGGAGGGGCCACCTCCGGGGCCAGCTGCCGGCGGGCTTCCCACTCCTTGGCAATGGCTGCGCCCACGGCTCGAGCTTCGCGCTGGACCAGGGCTTCCCGGCACTCCCGGGCAGCCTCGGCAATGGTGCTGAGCAACGCCGCCACCCTGCGGTCCCCATCCACCCGGGCCCGGTACACCTGCCAGTTCACCAGCCCAGAGTGATGGGTAATGCCGGTGAAAACCACCAAAAGGTGCGCCGCCAACCACCTCCGGCCCACCGGCAGCCGCTCAATGACCTCCCCTCCAGGGCGCAGATGAATGGCCAAAACCCCAGGAAGCAATGCGGGGTAGTAGTCCTGAACCCCCGTGGGGGCCTGCAGGACCCGGGCTTCCAGGTCCTTGAGGGTCGCCACCAGCTGCCGCCGAGGCAGCTTCTGCCCACAAGCGCCCAGGCAAGCCCGGGCTAACGCCACCGCGTACACGGAAGAGCCGCCCAGCCCCGAACCCACCGGCAGCTGCTGCAAAACCCGCACCCGCACCCCTCCTTGCGGCAAAAAATGCCCCACCACCGCCGCCGTGAGGTCGTGCTCCGCATCGGCGGGGGAAAGCTCCTGCTGGACCCCGCCCACCTCGTGAACCACCCAGGCATCGGCGCAAGGCTCCAAAACCAAGCGCACCCCGGCCGAAAGGCTTACGTTGAGCGTGAGGCTTTGCGGGTGGAAACACCACAGCGGCCAGAGATCCAGCGTGCCCCCGGCCAAATCCGCGCGAGCCGGGGCAAAAACTTCAACGGCTGGAAAGCCCGGCAAAGGCAACCTCCAGTTGACCCTTTTCCAGCACCGCCGGGGCGGGGCAAGCCAACGCCGCCTCCAGCTTCATCTTTGCGGCATTGAAGGCTTCCAGGGCTTTTCCCGCAAGAGGCGGTGCGGGGTCGCTGCCGATGCGCGCGGGGTTGAGGTACCGCCCGTTTTGCGTGACCCGGTAATCCAAATGGGGACCGGTGGCCAGCCCCGTGGACCCCACGTAGCCGATGACCTCCCCTTGACTCACCCGCCGCCCCACCGTAAGCCCGGAAGCAAAGCGGGAAAGGTGCAGGTAAGCGGTGGTAAACCCTCCGGCATGGCGTATTTCCACGGTTTTTCCGCCACCCCCTTTCCACCCCACAAAGCGCACCACCCCATCGGCAGTGGCGCGCACCGGCGTGCCTTCCGGAGCCGCGTAATCCACCCCAAAGTGCGGCAGCCTGCGGCCCAAAATGGGGTGGCGCCGGGAAAGGGAAAAGCCCGAGGTGACGCGGGAATAGGGAAGCGGGGAGCGCAAGAACTGGCGTTTTAAGGGCCGGCCCAGCTCGTCGTAGTACCCCGCCTTGCCCTGGTGGAGGTACCTAAAGGCCCGGTACTCCTTGCCCTTGTTCACCAGCGTGGCGGCCAAAATGGGTCCGTACCCCAAAAGCTCGCCCTCGCTTTCCTGGCGAACAAAAAGCACCTTCACCTGGTCCCCGGGTTGCAAATCGCGGTGGAAATCCACCTGCCAGGCAAAGACCTCGGCCAGAGCGATGGCCAGCTCGTCTCGCTCGCCAAAGGCCGACACCGTGCCAAAGAGCGAGCCGGAAATGGCACCGCCTTTCAGGAGCACGGTTTCCGTGACCGGACGCTTCTTCACCTCGGCGGTGACAACTCCCGGCCCGGTTTTGGTCAACACCAGCTCGTCCCAGCCCAGCGTAAGGCGAAGCTCGTGAAGTTCCACACCCCAGAGGCGGTAGCAGACCACCGGTGCCCAAGCGGGCAGCCGACGGGGGTCCAGCTTGGTAGTAGCCTGGCGAACCCACAGCGCGGCCTCCGCTTCCCCAAGACCTAGCCGCCCAAACATGTCCGCCAGGGTTTCCCCCGGGTGGAGGCTGGTGCTGTGGGGCAGGTCCACCGCCGGCAGAGGCTTGACCGACAGGGGAGTTCTGGTGGCTTGCAGCGACTCTTCCTGGCAGCCCCCCATCACCAGCGGGCAGACGAGCACCACCAGCCGCCACCACCTCATGGTCGGGCGAGCGTCTCCATGAGCTTGCGGACGCTGGCCGGGTCAGGGCCGGCGGTGGTTTGCACTTCCCCACCTGGAGCGAGGACCAGCACCACCGGCGCCCGGCTGGCCCCCAGCTTGCGCAGCAAAACCCCGCGGCGGTCCACCACCCGCGGCCACGGCCCCGGGCCCAGCGTGGCCGCGGCCCGTTCCACTTCCGGCTCCTGGAAGATCACCACCGCTCCGGCAAAGCCAGCAGCCCCAAAACGCCGCTCCACCTCGCGGATAAGCGCCACGAACTGCGGGTCCTGCGGCACCCAGCTGTTCCACAGCACCACCACCGAGCGGTTCTCGGTCAGGTTTTCAAAGAAAAAAGGCTTGCCGTCAACGGTGACCAAGGCCTCGGCGGCCAGCAGGCTAAAGGCGAGGAGGACGCGCACGCCCCATGCTAGCAGAGCTGAGGTCGCCAGGGGAAACGCCGTGGGCTACTGCAGGTGCTTATCTTCTGTTTTTGCAGCTTTTTCCTTGCCCACCAGGTCGCCGGAGCGCAGGCGCCGGGGGGCGTGGCGGAGGTAGTTGTGGCGCTGGCCAAAGGCCAGAAGGGCCTTTTCCAGGGCTCGCCGGCCGCGGTAAAGGCGGGACATCACGGTCCCCAAAGGAATGGCGAGGATCTCAGCGATTTCCTTGTAGCTGTAACCCTCGATGTCCGACAGCAACACCACCACCTTGTAGCTGTGAGGCAGGCTCTTGATGGCGGCCAACACCTCTTGATCCCAGGAGCGCTCCAACAGCTCGTCCTCAGGGCTCTTCTCCGGCTCGCTGAGGATTTGCCCCTCCATGGTTTCTTCGAGCTCAGCAAAGTCCGCCTGTGGAGGAACCGCCTTTTGGCGCCGGTAGAGGTTGATGAAGGTGTTCTTCATGATCTTGAAAAGCCACGCTTTGAGGTTGGTGCCGGGCTGAAAGCGCCCCCAGTGACGGAAGGCCTTCAGGTAGGTCTCCTGCACCAGATCCTCGGCGTCCTCGCGGTTACGGGTCAGGCGCAAGGCTGTCTTGAGGAGTTGCTCCCGGAACGGGAGCTCGCTGAAATCAGCCCAAAGGTTAGCGCTCACCCGACACCTCCAGTTAAAGGATACGGAAACCGAGACAGGGTGTCAAGACCGCCGCAAAGGTAAAACCCACTGGCCCCAAGGGCCAATGGGTTCAACGCTTACCTGAAGCTAAGCTCGTCTTAGGCCAGCACCCTGAACGCGATAAGCAACGCGTAAAGCACCAGCGACTCGATAAAGGCCAGGCCCAGGATCAACGCCAAGCGGATGGCGCCGGCGGCACCGGGGTTGCGGCCCAAAGAGGTGCACGCCGCCGCAATGGCCTTGGCTTGCCCAAAGGCCCCAGCAAAAGCCGCGATGCCCAACACAAAAGCCGCCGAAATGTACTGCCACTGGCTCTTACCCGGGACCGCCCCAGCTTCCTCGGCAGCGCTTGCCGGCAAAGCCAGCGCCATAGCCAACAGAACCAAACCCAAAACAAGCCCTTTCCTCATACGTCCTCCTTCTGCCTTTTTAGTGTTCCTCCGCCGTCACCCCCGCGATGTACACCGCGGTCAGCATGACGAAAATGAAGGTCTGGATGGTCGAACCCAAAATTCCAAGGCCCATAAGCGGCCAAGGGATGGCAAAGGGGATCAAAGCCGTAAACACCCCGGTTACCGCGTGCTCTCCGAACATGTTCCCGAAAAGACGAACGGAGAGCGAAAGGATCCGCGCCAAATGGGAGATGATCTCCACCGGAAGCATGAGCGGCGCCAGCCACCAAACCGGCCCGATGAAGTGCTTGAGATGGCCCAAAAGCCCGTTGTGCCGGATCCCCACCGCGTTGTAAAAGATGAAGGTGGTCAGCGCCAACGCAAAGGTGGTGTTCAGATCTGCAGTGGCCGGCTGCAGGAAGAAGAAAAGGCCGAAGATGTTGCAGGTAAAGATGAAAAAGGTCAGGGCGGCAATGTAAGGCACGTAGGCCCGGCCGGTGCCGTGCCCAATGACGTCCTCCGCCAGGCCCCGCAACCCGCCCACAATGACCTCCATGGCCTGCTGCAGGGAGGAAGGGTGATCCAGCGAAAGGTGGCGCTTCACCCAGGTGCCTACGGCTGCAATCACCACCACCGCAAACAGGGCCATGATCACGTGATCGGGAAGCCACACGGGTTCGCCAAGCCCAAGTGACTGCTGCCAGCCCGGCGAAGGCTCGCCAAAGAGACGCAGCAAAAGGGCGTTGATTGGCTTGTAGAGGATCGAATGCTCGTGCTCCATCAAACTCCCCCTTAAAGCCCTACTTGCTCCGCACGCCGGCCCAGGTCCAGCCAACAACCGCCAGCGTCAAGCCTAAAGCCACCGCCCAAAGCTCCACCTGCCGCCGATACACAAAAAGAACCGCGAAAGCTCCTGCTAAAAAACCCATGCGGCCTGCCGCCTGCCAGAACAGGGGCCTGGTGAGCCTCGGACGCCCCGGCTGCAGCACCTGCCAAAGCACGTGCTCCAGCCAAAGCCCGCTGATGATAGCGGTGAGGAAGCTGAGCGTCAAGACGAGGGCAGCCCCGGGCCGGTGGGTCAAAAGCAACACCACCGCTGCTGCCCCCGCCAGGGGGGCACTCACAGGAAGGCCCGAGCCCATGACCTTCACCCTTCGTCCTCCTCCTCGCGGGAAAGCCTGAAGGCCACCCGCACGGCGTTGACGAATCCCGCCACCACCCCGAAACCGGAAAAGATGTAGGTCAGGTAGGGCTCGGTGCCAAAGACCCTATCCATCCACGAACCCCAGAGGTACCCGATGCCCAGGGCTATGGGAAAGGCAATGCCAATGCTGGAAGCCTCGGCTAACCGCCTGGCCGCTTTGAGCTTTTTCTCCCGATCGCGGGGCGCCGTCACCAGGGAACAATCATAGCCGCCGGCGCCAGAAACGCCAGCGCCGAGGTGGGGTAAACCCCGAAGAGCAACGTGGCCAAGGCACAAACGGCCAAAGCCCGCACGCCCCAGGCCTCGCTTAAGACGGCCACAGCCTCACCTTCCTCGGCGCTTGCCAGGTACATCTCCTTCACGATGCGGAAGTAGTAGTAAAGCGAAACCGCCGACATGATCACGCCCACCACCGCCAGCCAGGCGTATCCGGCATGCACCGCCGCGGCAAAGAGGTAAAGCTTGCCCATAAATCCAGCGGTGGGGGGAATGCCGCCCAGAGAAAGCAGGAAAAGCAGCATGGCGGCAGCCGCCAAAGGTTGCCGGCGGGCCAGCCCGCGAAAGTCGTTGACCTTTTCACCGGCGTACTCCTTCGAGGCCAAAAGCACCACCAGGCCAAAGGCGCCCAGGTTGGTGACGGCATAAACGAGCATGTAAAAGAGCACCGCTTGAGTCCCCAGCGCCCCACCGGAAACCACGCCCAGCAGTGCGTAGCCGGCGTGAGCAATGGAGGAGTACGCCAGCATGCGCTTGACGTTTTCCTGGGTGAGCGCCGCCACGTTCCCCCACACCATGGTGGCTGCGGCCACCCAGCTCAAAAGCAAACGCCAGTCCGGAGCCGCCGGCGCCAAACCCACCCACAGTACCCGCACCAGCATGGCAAAAGCGGCGGCCTTGGGTCCCACCGAGAAAAACGCGGTCATGGGCGTGGGGGCACCCTCGTACACGTCAGGGGTCCACACGTGGAACGGCACCGCCGCCACCTTGAAAAGCAGCCCCGAAAGCAGCAGGAAAACCCCCGCCGTGGCCACCACCGAACGCGGACCCGCTGCCAGCTTCCCGCTCACCTCCGCAAGGCTCAAGCTGCCCGTGACCCCGTAAATCAGAGAAAGGCCGTAAATCAGGATACCCGAGGAGAGGGCCCCCAGCACGAAGTACTTGGTAGCCGCCTCGTGGGACTTCACCTCGCCGCGGAAATAGCCGGCCAAAATGTAGGAGGAAAGCGCCATCAGCTCTAAAGAAACGTAAAGACCGGCCAGGTGCACTCCGGAGGCCAAAAAGCTCATGCCCAGGGTGGCAAAAAGGATCAGCGCGTAGTACTCCCAGGGGGCTTGCTGGGCACGCAAGAGGAAAGGTCTCGACAGCCAAACCACCAGCAACGCCGAAAGCAGAAACAGCAAGCGGAAGAAGAGGGCAAAGCGATCCAGCTGCAACATCCCGGCAAAAAACGTCTCGCTCCCCCGCTCCCCCACCACCACAACCCCCCCCATGGCCGAAAGGAGCCCCAGGTTGGTGAGGAAAAACGCCACCCGCTCGGAGGGTCGCCCCACCACCCCCACCAGCAGGATGAGCATGCCCATGCCGGCCAGGAGCAGCTCGGGGAGCAGCACGGAAAGTTGCGCGTTCATGGCCTACTCCGCAACCCCGTGGCCGGGTTTTTCCGCCGGGGGCGCCGGCAGACTGGCCGCGGGCGCTTGCAGGTACTGGGGGTCCACCACCTGCACCACCCGGCGGATGGAAGGCTCCATGATCTTGAAGAACGGCTTGGGGTAAAGGCCAATCCAGAAACAGAGCACCACCAACGGGATGAGGGTCCACTGCTCGCGGAGGTTGGCATCAGGGAGGTTCTTGTTTTCCTCGTGCACCACCTCCCCGAAGAACACCCGCTGGTACATCCACAGCATGTACGCCGCCCCCAAAACGATGCCGGTGGCAGCGGCCACCGCCCACCAGGTGTTGCGGTTAAAGGCCCCCAAAAGGATCGTGAGTTCCCCCACGAACCCGTTCAGCGTGGGAAGACCAATGGAAGCCATGGTGATGATCATGAACAGCGTGGCGTACACCGGCATGACCTTCGCCAAGCCGCCAAACTCCGAAAGCCCCCGGGTGTGCCGGCGCTCGTAGATAATCCCCACCAGCAAGAACAAGCCGCCGGTGGAAAGCCCGTGGTTGATCATTTGCAAAAGCGAGCCGGAAAGCCCCTGGGGGTTTAAGGCGAACATCCCCAGCATCACAAAGCCCAAGTGGGAAACCGAAGAGTAGGCCACCAGCTTCTTCATATCCTGCTGGGCCATGGCCACCAGGGCGCCGTAAATGATGCCGATGATGGCCAAAGCCACCATCCACGGCACCGCCCAGCGGCTGGCCTCCGGCAAAAGCGGCAGGGAAAACCGCAAAAACCCGTAGGTCCCCATCTTCAGCAAAACCCCGGCCAGGATCACCGAACCGGCAGTGGGTGCCTCCACGTGGGCGTCCGGCAACCAGGTGTGGAACGGGAACATCGGCACCTTGATGGCAAACCCCACGAAAAACGCCAGGAAAATCCACTTCTGCAGGGACAGGGGCATGGAAGGTGCCACCTTCATGAGCTCGGTGACATCGAAGGTGGGGGCGTTGCCCAGGCCAGGAAGGCCCACCAAAGCAAAGCCTGACGAGTTATAGAAGTAAAGGGCCAAAATACCGATGAGCATGAGCACCGAGCCCACCAGGGTGTAAAGGAAAAACTTGATGGCCGCATAGAGCTTGCGCGGTCCGCCCCAAATCCCAATCAAAAAGTACATTGGGACCAGCATTACTTCCCAGAACACGTAAAAGAGCACGAAGTCCAGCGCCATGAACACGCCCAGCATGCCGGTTTGCAGCACCAAAAGCCAAACGTAGTACTCCTTTTCCCGGTGGGTGATGGCGGTAAAGGAGGAGTACACGGCAATGAAGCCCAAAAGCGTGGTGAGAAGGATTAAAAGCACGGAAATGCCGTCAACACCAAAGAAGTACTGGGCACCAATGGCCGGGATCCACGGCTTTTTGTAAACGAGCTGAAAAGGTTCGCCGTTGGGATCGTAGCGGAACCACAGGGCCAGGGAAATCAGAAAATCCGCACCGGCGAAAAGCGTGGCCCACAGCTTAATGGCCTTGGTGTTTTCCTTCTTGATGAAAAAGATGATGAAAAGCGCGCCCACGAGCGGCAAGTAACAAATGATGTTCAACAGGTTGGAGAAAAACTCCATGGACCCCTCCTCCTTACCGTGAGAGCAACCACGCGGCGACCATCGCCGCCAAAAAGCCAAAGGTCATGATCAGCGCGTAACCCTGCACCAATCCCCACTGCACCCGCCGCAAGATGCGGCTGGCCACCTCGTAAAACTTGGCCACCGCATTGACCAGGCCGTCCACCACGTGCAAATCGAAAAACCCGGACAGAAACGATGTTCCCACCGTCACATCGCGGGTGCCGTTCACCGCGCCGTCCACTACCTCGGAATCAAACGCAAAACTCACCCGCGAAAGGCCCAACGTGCCGGCCACCACCGTTGCCCCGTACAGCTCATCCACGTAGTACTTGTTGGCCACCAGCTGGTACAGGCGGGGGAAACGCTCTGCGAAGCTCCGTGGCACGGCAAAAGCCTGCTCGCCGGTGTAAAAGCGGGTGGCGAGAAAAATCCCCAGCACCGCCACCCCCACCGAAAGCAAAATGAGTGCCCACTCCAACCCGAGACCCACGTGCCCCACCTCCACCACCGGCGCCGTCTCGTGCAGGAAGTGCTCGAAGAGGTTCACATCCACCCCGAACGTCAACGCCTTGCCCATGCCCACAAAACCCACCACCACTGAGCCCACGCCCAAAATCCG
>NZ_JMFG01000026.1:1967-2546 GCF_000687145.1 Thermoanaerobaculum aquaticum | reverse complement strand
CTTTTCCCCAGAGGCCGTGTACAGGAAGCTCCTGTTGATCCCCGTCCCCTGCACCTTGCCCAGCTCCCCAGCCGCGGTCCAGCTCAACGTAAGCCCCCCACAGGCGGTCATCCTCCCCGCCGCGTCGTAGCCGCACCCCGCAAGACGATTGACCCCATCCACCGACCAGCTTCGGCTGCCGTAATCCGTTGGCGGGGTCACGCTGCTCAGCAAGTTCCCAAAGGCATCGTAGCTCAGGCTCTCCTCCTTGGTCCCTCCCCCCGCGGTCTTGAACCTCGCATACACCAACCGCGAGACCAAATCGTACACGTACACGTCCTGGTCCGTGCTGCTGCGCACCAGCGCCTTCACGTTGCCCACACCGTCGTAAACAAAAGTCCCAGAGTTCCAGTACTCCTGCCCCGAAGGCCCCACCACCCGCATTTGCCCAGGCCGCGCCATCTTCGAGCTATCCAACGCCACCTCCTCCATCACCCCGTTCGCCAAGCTGCGCCGAAACACCATGCCGTTGGCATGGTACACCTGGCTCGTCACAAACCCACCCACCGCCGTGAGGTAGCCGTTGTCATAGCCGTAGGA
>NZ_JMFG01000026.1:0-1886 GCF_000687145.1 Thermoanaerobaculum aquaticum | reverse complement strand
AGCTGCGTCTGCTTGCCCGAAAGCCGGCCCATCCGCCCCCCATAGGTGAAGCTCTCGCTCACCACCTCGTCCCCGTAGTCCGTGGCGTTGTGCCGCACCGCCAACACCAGCTTGCCCAAGGCGTAGTTGCTCCCACTATTGGCCGCCCCGTACGTGTATTCCGCCAAAACCGCCCCGCTCGCCTGCTTGACCTGCACCAACCGCCCAGCCTTGTCGTACACGTACGCGAGATCCTGCGACCCATCCACCACCCGCGTGGCGTGGCCGGAGAACTCACTGCTTTCCCGCTACCCTACCGCCCTTGGTGGGCTCGTCTAAAGCCTACTGCCGAAGCCTACGAAGCGCTCATCGGCACAAGGCCCGTACCAGGGGCAATGAGCCAACGCCAGAAGCCCGGCGATTCGATGAAACGGATAAGAATCCGCCCACAAGTCGGACGAAATTTCCACCTCCCATTGCCAAGAGCCGCGGCCCGTCCAGGGAGCACAAATTGTTTGGAGGGGTTTGCCAACTTGATAAGTCACTCGCCTACCCACCGCCCGTCCAGGCACCATGAGTTCTTCTGCGAGGAAAAAACCCTCCTCCAAAACTACGCCAGGGTTTGGCGAGAGCCGGTGAACAACGATCGGAGAAACAGCAATCACCTTCAGTACCGCCACAGGACTTGTCGTAGTTGGAACGTCTGCGCAGTCATTTCGAAAGGAGACAGTTTTGAAGACCTCAGCCAAGTCCTTCGCGTACTCCCCGGTGAATTCTATCTCTTCCACATGCCTCTTCAACCTCAGCTCCGCGGAGCTTTTTATCTCCGAAAATCTGTAAACCAGAGGCAACCCCATCTCTGGGCGAAGCATTTGCCGATACACCGCTTGCGAAAGCAACGCATCCAAAAGCTTGGCACGCAGGTCCCACCATGGTCTCATTCCGCGAAAGTACGAGAAGGGCTCGGCAAGGAGGTACTCCTTCTCCTTCCAGCTATCTGGAACTCCGCGCCGATCGAAACATACGACGAGCGATGGAGTGCCAGCTTGTCCAGGTTTGAGAATTCCGGTCTGGGCCAAGTCTTTAATTCTGGTCGCGAGCACCCCGCCCAAAAGCGACTCGTCGGGTGCCCCCAGCTGCAGGTAAAAATATTGTGAATAAACGTACAGACCCATTGCGGCCAGTAAAGGCACGGAGAGCGACAGCACCACCAGAAGAATAAACGCTTTCCTCGGATTTCTCATCGGCCCTCCTTACCACACCGCGAGCTAAAAGTTCTCGTAGTCGACGTAACCTCCTTCGAAGAGAACCGTAAAGCGCTGTCCGTCCCTCCTTGATACGTAGTCCCCTCGCTTCGGCAAACCGAGCTTCTGTCGTATAGGGTTTAGAATGAGCTTCTCGACCTCTCCCAGGTCCCCGGTGAATCTGCCAAGCCAGGGGCTTGGATCGCTCAGGCCTCTTACCACGTGACCCGCCTCGTGAAGGAACGCCATGGACAGGTCAAACGTCGCCTCTGGCACGTTGTGGAACTCCGCCGATGCCAGATCACCGGCGTCGATCGTGATGCCCGACTCGCGGCCGATGAGATGATCGGACAGCGTCTCCCTTGTCGCCTTTCCGCCGATAATGTCTCGATCGTTCCGAACGATGTTCACTACAAACGTCCGCGAGCTGTTGATCATCTCCGCCACCAGGGCCCGAGCAATGCCGCTCACCTCGCTACGAAGCACCTTACCGTCCTTGAGAAGATCCCCCACGATCACGATCTTCCCGTTCTTCACCGCAAAAAGGTAACCCGTCTTCGCCGTGAGCTGCTTGAGCAGCTTGTCCAGATCCGGGCGGTACGTCACGGTCCCCACCTGGGCGGTCCTCCCATCGGGATCCAGCGCGTTGAGGGGGTTGCCGCG